>JBBRUE010000097.1:0-12670 GCA_038248085.1 Myxococcales bacterium
ACCGGCACCGGCTTCCGCGCCGGCGCCACCGTCACCTTCGGCGGCGTCGCAGCCACCGTGGTCACGGTGGTGAGCGCCACCTCCATCACCGCCACCTCGCCCGCAGGGAGTGCCGGTGCGCGCGACGTCGTGGTGCGCAACGCCGACACCCAGAGCGGCACGCTCGCCGGCGCCTTCACCTACGTCGCGCCGGCGCCTGGCGTCACCGCCATCAGCCCCAACTCTGGACCGGCGGCAGGTGGGACCGCGGTCACCGTCAGCGGCACGAACTTCGTCACCGGGGCGACGGTCACCATCGGCGGCGCCGCAGCGACCGGGGTCACGGTGGTCAGCGCGACGTCGATCACCGCGACGACTCCGGCAGGGACCGCGGGCGCGAGGGACGTGGTGGTGCGCAACGCCGACACGCAGACCGCCACGCTCGCCGGCGCCTTCACCTACGCCGCTGCCGCGCCGACGGTGACGGCGATCAGCCCGGGCTCCGGACGCACCGTGGGCGGCACGGCGGTCACCCTCACCGGCGCGAATTTCGTCACGGGCGCGACGGTCACCGTCGGGGGCACGGCGGCGACCGCGGTCACCGTGGTCAGCGCGACGTCGATCACCGCGACGACTCCCGCGGGAACTGCCGGGGCGCGTGACGTGGTGGTGCGCAACCCCGACACCCAGGTCGGCACCCTCGCCGGAGGCTTCACCTACCTCGCCCCGCCCACGGTGACGGCCCTCACGCCCAACTCTGGTCCGACCACGGGTGGAACGGCCTTCACCATCACCGGCAGCAACATCGTCGCCGGCGCCCACGTCACCATCGACGGCGCTGAAGCGACGGGCGTCACGGTGGGGAGCGCCACCTCGCTGACGGGAATCACCCCGGCAGGCCTCGCGGGCGCGCGAGACGTGGTGCTGACGAACGCCGACGCGCAGTCGGCGGTGCTCGCCGGCGGCTTCCGGTACGTGGCTCCGCAGCCTGTCGTGACGGCCATCACGCCCACCTCCGGGTCGACGACGGGAGGCACGGTCGTCACCATCACCGGCGCCGGCTTCCTCGACGCCGCGACCGTCAACATCGGTGGCGCCGCGGCGACCGGCGTCGTCCTGGTGAGCGCGAACTCCATCACCGCGACCACGCCTCCGGGCAGCGCCGGGGCGCGCGACGTGGTGGTGACGAACGCTGATGCACAGCTGGGCACCCTCGTCGGGGGCTTCACCTACGTCGACGGGGCGACGGGCGGTGGCGGGGGGAGCACCGGCGGCGGCGGGGGGAGCACGGGCGGTGGCGGGGGGAGCACCGGAGGTAGCGGCGGGAGCACCGGAGGTAGCGGCGGGAGCACGGGCGGTGGCGGGGGCGCCGTTTCCGAGGGATGCATCGGCTGCAGCTCGGCAGACCCCGGGGCCCTTGCCGTCGCCGTGTTGGGGCTGATGACGGTGCTTCGCCGGCGCCGCGCGCGCTGATCACCCGAGTCTGCCTCCTCGCAGAATCGCGAAGGGCGCGAGGAGAGGGTGGCCCCATGGAGCAAACGCGCCGTGAGCCGGCCGCGGTCGTGAGGCTCCACCGTCGTCGACGGCGCGCGTGCTGCTGCGCAAGCTGGCGGGCGCGCGAGACGCACGTCCCGGGGTCGGCCCGCGGGCGCATCGGCTGATGTGGACCTGTCACTGCGGAGGCCGGCGTACCATTCGCGCCATCGTCACCGCGTCACCCGCTTCAACGCGAGCCTGAGCGCAACTCCGGCGCCGACTTCGCCCGGCCTTCAGTCGCTCGCTCTTGCGGCGCACCTATTAGAGATAGCGGGTCCAGCCGATCGGGTGCGCGCGCTTGTACCGCCGATAGAACCAGCACGGCCCGGCCAGCGCCGCGAGCGTCAGCCCCGCAGCGATCCACGTCTTCGCCAGGCCATCGACGTGGCGATCGAGCCCGAGCAGTTGCTGGACGCCGGCCAGCAGGTGCACGTGCAGCACGTAATAGAAGAAGGCCGTGCCGCCGAAGAGCGCCAAGGGGGCGAGGGCCGGGCGCGGCCGCGCGGGCTCGTCGAGCCAGAGGAACAAGGAGAGCAGCAGGAACCCCAGGCCGAGCTCGAGGCTCGTGTAGGCGAGGCTCGGCGGGTACTTCGCCACGTGGAGCCACTGCAGCACGTCGAGCGAGTCGCGGTGCAGGTTCCAGTTGCCGTAGCCGTCGATGCCACGCACCACCCCGAAGACGACGAGCAGGCCGGCGCCGAGCCACGCCAGGGCGCGCGCGCTCTCTCCCTGGGTTCGCGGCTCGAGCAACCACCTCCCCAGCACCCAGCCGAACATCATGATCGAGAGCCACGGCACCAGCGGGTAGGCACACACCGTGCGCTCGAACACCGGGCCCCCGGCGAAGAGAAAGCCCCACAGCGCGTGCCACGGCTGGGCCACCGGGCGCCAGCGATCCGAGAGCTCGCCGAAGAGCTGAATGGCGAAGGCGAAGGTGAGCAGCGCCCGCGACGACAGCCGCCGCAGCCCGGCCATGCACACCAGCGACAGGCCGATGGCGTAGAGCACCTGGAAGACGAAGCGGTCGTACTTCGCGAAGCCCAGCGACATCCACAGCGGGTCGAGGGCGGCGATGAGCAGGCCGCGCGTGATGATGAAGCGGGTCTGCCCCGGCGCGTCGCGCCGCTTCTCCGACGAGAGCGCCAGCGAGGCCCCGGCGAGCAGCACGAACACCGGCGCGCAGAGGTGGGTGACCCACCGGGTGAGGAACTCGCCCGCAGGCAGCGCCGCGCCCACCACCCACTTCGCGCCGTTGTCGCCGTGCAGGTGCGCCGCGTCGAACACCGTGCCGGCGTGGTCGACCGTCATCAGCGCGATGACCAGCCCGCGCAACCAGTCGATCGCCCGAATCCGCATGGTGAGGCGCTATCGCACGGGCGACCCACCGCGAAGAAGCTTCGCCCTCAAGACGCCGGCTGCCAGCCCCCTCCGAGCGCCTGGTAGATGTTGACCATCGACTGCAGCAGCCGCTGCTTGGTCTCGATCAGCTCCATCTCGGAATCCAGCGAGTCGCGCCGGGTCAGCAAGACCTCCATGTAGTCGGCCCGCGCGGCCTGGAAGAGCACGGTCGAGATCTCGACCGACTGGTGGAGCATCTCGACCTGCTGCGCCTGCAGCTCGTAGCCCTTCTGCAGGTTCTCGTACTTCACCAGCTGGTTGACGACGTCGGTGTAGGCCTGCAGCAACGTGCGCTCATAATTGAACACCGCCTGCAGCTGTCTGGCATTGGCCGAGCGGTACTGGGCCTCGATTCCCGCCCGGTTGAGCAGCGGCGCGACCAGGTTCCCCGCCAGGTTGTAGAGCAGCGACTCGGGCGTCGACACCAGGTGCGCGATGTTGAAGGACTGGTAGCCGACTGCCGCGTCGATGCTGAGCGCTGGGTAGAAGCTCTTCTTCGCCACGCTGACGTCGAGCTTCGCCGCCTCCAGCTCCCGCTCGGCCTGCCGCACGTCGGGGCGGTTCTCGAGCAACTGCGAAGGCAGCCCCGCGCCGATGACGCTGGGCAGCGGGTCCTTCAGCGCCTCCGGCCTTCGCCCGACGGGCTGCGGGAAGCGACCGACGAGGAAGTTGATCCGGTTCTCGGCCTGCACCCGCTCCTGCTCGAGATCAAAGACCCGGCTCCGGTTCTTGAGCACCTCGGCCTCGAAGCGCTGCACCGCCAACTGGGTCACCCGCGCGGCCTGCTTCTCCAGCTTCACCACCTCCAGCGCGTCAGCCTGAATCTTGATGTTCCGCTGCAGCACCTCCAGCCGGTTGTCGAGCGCGATCAGCTCGAAGTACGAGCGGGCGATCTCGGCGACCAGCTGGGTCACCATGAAGTTCCTGCCCTCGATGCTCGCCGCGTAGCGGAACTCGGCCGCGGTCGCCGCGTTCCGCAGCTTGCCCCAGACGTCGATCTCCCACGACGCCGAGACCCCGAACGAGAAGTTGCCCAGGTTCTCAGGCACGCCCGTCGCCTTGTCGCTGAAGCCCTGGCTGGTGTACCCGCCCACCTTCTCCAGCCCGGCGCCGAGGCCCGCCTTGACCTTCGGCAGGTATTCGCCGCGGCGCGCGCCGATCTCGCTCTGCGCGATGACCATCTCCTGCAGGCGAACGTTGAGCTCCTGGTTGTTCTTCAGCGCGGTCTCGATGAGCGCCTGCAGCTCGGGGCTGCTGAAGAACGCCTTCCAGTGCTGCTGCGCGGCGCTCGGCCCCGGCGCCGATTCCTGGTCTTGAGACGACCGGAAGCTGTTCGGTACGGCCTTGCTCACCTCGCGCGAGGGGTTCTCCACCAGCGTGGGAATGCAGCCTGTCACCAGCAACGCGGCGCCGACCCAGATCCAATGCTTACACATGACGCGCCACCTCTTCTGCCAGCGGTTCCTCGTCCTCTTCGCGGATCAGGTGCTTGCCCGACGCGAGGGTGCCGAAGACGAAGTACAGCCCAGGCACGATCGCCGCGCCGAAGACCGTGCCGAAGAGCATGCCCCCCAGCGCCGACGCCCCGATGGTGCGATTGCCGATGGCGCCTGGCCCCGTGGCGAACACCAGAGGAATCAGGCCGGCGATGAAGGCGAACGAGGTCATCAGAATCGGGCGAAACCGCACCTTCGCGCCCTCGATCGCCGCCTCGAGCACCGTCGCGCCCTGCTGGTGCTTCTGCGCCGCGAACTCCACCACCAGCACCGCGTTCTTCCCCAGCAGACCGACCAGCATCACCATGCCCAGCTGGGCATAGATGTCGTTGGCCAACCCCATGAGCTTGAGCAACAGGAAGGAGCCGAACACGCCGATCGGCAGCGAGAGCACCACCGCCAGGGGAATGATGAAGCTCTCGTACTGGGCGGCGAGCACCAGGTACACGAACGCCAGGACGATGATGAAGATCAAGATCGCCTCGTTGCCGCGCTTCGCCTCGTCGAACGAGAGGCCTTCCCAGGCGATGTCGTAGCCGCGCGGCAGGGTCTTCGCCGCGACGTCCTTCACCGCGTCGATCGCGTCGCCGCTGGTGTAGCCCTTCGCCGCCTCACCGCGGATCGCGGCAGAATTGTACAGGTTGTACCGGGTGATCTCGTTGGGTCCCTGCGTCTTCTTGAGCGTCATGAACGCCGAGTACGGCACCATCTCGTCGCGATCGTTCTTCACGTAGTACTTCAGGAGATCCGAGGGGAAGCGCCGGAACTCGGGCGCCGCCTGGGCGTACACCTTGAAGAAGTTGCCGAAGCGGATGAAGCCCTGCTCGTAGGTACTGCCGATCAGGATGTCGAGGTTCTCCATCGCCTTCTTGATCGAGACGCCCTTCTGCACGGCGAGCTCGTTGTCGATCACGATCTCGTACTGCGGGTAGTTCGCCGCGAAGAAGGTGAAGAGCCCGGTCAACTCCTTGCGCTTGCGCAGGTTCTCCATGAACTCCTTGTTGATGCGGTCGAACTCCTGAAAGTCGGTGCCGTTCGTCTTGTCGAGCAGCCGCAGCGCGAAGCCGCCACCGGCGCCGTAGCCGGGCACCGCCGGAGGCTGGAAGAACTCGACCGTGGCGCCGACGTCCTTCGACTTCTCCTCGAGCTCCTCGATGATCTCGGTGACGGTGTGTTTGCGCGCCGACCAGGTCTTCAGGTTGATGAGGCAGGTCCCGGCGTTCGAGCCACGCCCCTCGGTCAGCACCTCGTAGCCCGCGAGCGACGAGACCGAGGCCACGCCTTCCACCTGCTCCGCGATGCGCTGCAGCTCGCCCGACACCTCATTGGTCCGCTCGAGCGTCGTGCCGGGAGGCGTCTGGACGATCGCGTAGATCATGCCCTGGTCCTCGGTGGGCACGAAGCCCGCCGGGAGCACCTTGTTGACCCCCAGAATGCCGACGCTGAAGAGCAGCAAGACCCCGAAGGTGACCACCCGACGGTCCACGATCCGCCGGAGCACCGCGACGTAGAAGTTCGTGCCTCGATCGAACACCTTGTTGAACGCGCCGAGGAAGAAGCTGATCGGCGTGCGCCGCTTCGGCTGGCCGTGCGTGTTCTTCAGGAGCATCGCGCACAGCACCGGCGTCAGGGTCAGGGCGACCACGCCCGAGAGCACGATCGACGACGCCATGGTGAGGGCGAACTGCCGATAGAACACGCCCACCGGGCCGGTCATGAACGCCACGGGCACGAACACCGCCGTCATCATCAGCGTGATGGCGATCACCGCGCCGCTGATCTCCCCCAACACCTTCTTCACCGCGGCGTAGGAAGAGAGCGTGGGCTCCTCGGCCATCTTCGCGTGCACGGCTTCGACCACGACGATCGCGTTGTCGACCACCACGCCGATCGCCATCACCAGCGCGAAGAGCGTGATGAGGTTGATGCTGATGCCGAAGGCCTGCATGAACATGAACGAGCCGATGAGCGACACCGGCACCGCGAGGGTCGGAATGAGCGTCGAGCGCCAATCTCCGAGGAAGATGAAGACCACCAGGGCCACCAGCACGAAGGCCTCGGCCAGGGTGTGCACCACCTTCTCGATCGAGGCGTCGAGGAAGCTCGAGACGTCGTAGCTGATCTCGTAGTCCATCCCCGCGGGAAAGGACGAGGCCTTGAGCTCGTCGAGCTTCGCCTTGACGCTGGCGATGACGTCGCTCGCGTTGCTGCCATAGGTCTGCTTCAGCACGATGGCCGCCGAGGGGTGACCGTCGAGGTTCGAGTAGATGTCGAAGAACTCGCTGCCCAGCTCGACCTTCGCGAGGTCCTTCAGGTGGAGGGTCTCCCCGCCCGCCTTCGCGCGGATGACGATCTTCTCGTACTGCTCGGGCGTGTTGTAGCGCCCCTCGTAGACCAGCACGTACTCGAGGGCCTGCGACGTGATGCCGGTCGCCTGGCCCAGGCGCCCCGGGCGGCCGATGACGCTCTGCTCGCTGATGGCCTGCATCACCTCGTCGGTCGAGACGTTGTACGCCCGCATGCGATCGGGGTTGAGCCAGATGCGCATCGCGTACTGCCGGGAACCGAGAATTCGTGTCTGCGAGATGCCGTCGATGCGGCTCAACTCGGGCAACAGGTTGACGTTGGCAAAGTTGTACAAGAACTTCTGATCGGCCGTCTTCTCAGAGCTGTACAGGTTGACGTACATCAGCATGCTGGGCTGCACCGGGTTGACGATGACGCCTTCCAACTGCACGAGCGGCGGGAGCCGGTTCATCATCTGGTCGACGCGGTTCTTCACGTTGACCAGCGCCTGGTTGGGGTCGGTGCCCAGCTGGAAGACCACCTGAATGGTCGCCTCACCGGCGCTGGTCGCGTCGGAGACGATGTAGCTCATGCCCGGCACGCCGTTGATGGCGCGCTCGAGGGTGATGAGCGACGACTTCACCAGCACGTCGGCGCTGGCGCCCGGGAACGCCAGCGAGACCATGACCCGGGGCGGGGAGATCTCGGGGAACTGCGACACCGGACGCGACCGCATCGCCAGCAGACCGAGGAAGACGACCAGGATCGACAGGATGATCGCCAGCACCGGCCGGTGAATGAATCTCTCGGTCATGACGACACCTCGAGCGTTGCAGGAAGGGCGCTCATTCGGCAGGCACCTCGAGGTGCTCGAGCACGTCGGTGGGCTTCTTCAGCTCTGGCTCGATGACGCTGCCGTCATGCACCTTGCGCAGCCCCTCGAGGAGGATCCGCTCGTTCTCCTGGAGCCCGCTCGCGACCAGGTACACCTGCGGCAGCTCGGCGGCGACCGTGATCGGCCGGGAGTGAACGACGTTCTTGTCGTCGACGACGAAGACGAACTTCTTGTCGAGCACGTCGAAGGTGGCCTTCTGGGGGATCAGCAGCGCGTCCGGCACGGGCACGCTGATCAGGATCTTCCCGGTCTCACCGTGGCGCAGCAGCCCCTTCGGGTTGGGGAAGGTCGCGCGGAAGGCGATGGTCCCCGTCTCGTTGCTGAAGTCGGCCTCGATGGTCTCGACCTTGCCCGGCTGGTCGAAGAGCTGCCCGTTCGCCATCATCAGCTTCACCGGCTGATGGGCGTCTTGCGTCTGTGATTTGTATTTGAGGTACTCCGTCTCCGCGACGTTGAAATAGACCCACACGGTGCTGTTGTCAGACAGCGTGGTCAGCAGGTCGCCTTCGGCGATCAGGCTGCCCTGGCGCGCGTGAAAGAGCCCCATGATTCCGTTGAACGGCGCCCGGATCTCGGTGAGCCCCTTGTGCGTGGTCGCGAGCGACAGCTGGGCCAGCGTTCGGTTGACGTTGGCCTTCGCCAGGGCCAGCTCGTTCGGCGACACGACGTTCTTGTCGGCGAGCACCTTCGTATTGTTGTATTCGAGTTCGGTGCGCTCAGCCTCGGCCTGGGCCTTCTGGACCTCGGCCTGGTACAGCAGCGGCATGATCTGAAACATCTTGTGGCCGCTCTGAATCAACTGGCCCTCGTCGACGAAGATGCCCTGCAGGTAACCCCGCTCGAGCGCGCGGACCTCGATGTGTTGAATGGCGCGGATCTGAGCCACGTACTCGGTGGTGAGGTCCGTCGACTTGCGCAGCGGCGTGGTGACGAGGAGCTTCTGCTTTTCCTGCGGCTCGGTCGTCGCGTGCTGGCAGCCCGAAAGCCCTGCAAATGCAAGCATCAAAACCAACGTCTGAATTCGAATCATGGCTCGTCCTTCACCTCGCGCGAGTGCACGGGGCGATCCTCCTCGAATGGTGAAATGCCCCGGAGTTGCTTTGAGTGGAGAGGTTCTGTGTGAGAAGCTGCGACGGGCCGGACTGGGTTCATCGCACTGCAACCGCACGAAAATGCCTCACTGCGCGCGCCTGCCGCTCGCGAACGCGGGCGTCCTATAAGGAGGGCTGGCGTTCTTTAAAATGACATAATAGAGATTCAAACGTTCTGATTTGGAGAACGTCATGTCGACTTCGCTCGAGCTCAACTTCCACCACCTGCGGTATTTCTGGGCTGTCGCGAAGGACGGCAACCTGACGCATGCGGCCCAGCGTCTGCGGGTGGCTCCATCGGCGTTGTCGGCGCAAATTCGACAGCTTGAGAGCCAACTCGACCAGCAGCTCTTCACCCGCGAGGGCCGGAGCCTCGAGCTGACGGAAGCAGGGAAGATTGCCTTTGCCTACGCCGAGCAGATCTTCGCGGCCGGGGAGCAACTGACCAGCACCCTGACGCAGGGCCGCCGGCACGACCAGGTCTTCCGGGTAGGCGCGGTGGCGACGTTCTCGAGGAACTTCCTGTGCTCGTTTGTGATGCCGGTGCTCAAGCAGGCCGATGTGCGGCTCATCGTCGAGGCAGGACGCCTCGATGCGTTGCTCGCACGGCTGGAGAGCCACGCGCTGGACCTGGTGCTGTCGAACCGCCAGCCGCCCCGGGTGCCCGAGCGTCACTTCCGCTTCCGTCGCCTGGGGCGGCAGTCGGTCAGCATCGTTTCGTCGCGGCGCCCGGCTCGCTTCCGGTTCCCTCGCGATCTCGAGGGGGCGTCGATCATCCTCCCGGGGTCGGAGAGCGAGCTGCGAGCCGAGTTCGATGCCCTCTGTGAGCACCTCGGCGTGCAGGTGCGGGTCTTCGCAGAGCTGGACGACATGGCCACGATTCGCCTCCTGGCGCGCGATACCGAGGCGCTCGCCCTCGTGCCTTCGATCGTCGTGCACGAGGATCTCCAGCGAGGGCTGCTTCACGAGCTGTGCGTGGTGCCCGACATTCTCGAGACCTTCTACGCCATCACCATCGAACGGAACTTTCAGCACCCGATGGTCCGCACCCTCCTGGCGGCAGACGAGGCGGGGCCGATCGCCCCACCGCGGCACTAGCCGAACCTGACGGCAGCGCAGAACCTGCGCGCGGAAAAACGCTGCGTTCTGTTTCTGCGCGTTCGACGGAGGCGCGCAGGGTGGAACGCCTCAGGCACGACTCATGAATGAGGGGTGCGACGTGAAACGTGGACTGATTGTCGCCGGTGCCCTGGTGGTGTGTGTCCTGGCGGTGATGGCGTTGAGCCCCCGCAGCCAGTTCGTGATGGGAGGCGCCCTGGTCAACGCGGGCTTCCGCCTCCAGGACACGCTTCATTCGTATGACTTCGAGAGCCCCCACGCGACAGCGGAGGAGGTGTGGAAGGAGTTCCAGCTCCAGAACCAGCTCTCGGCCGAAGTGCGCAAGCGGTTCCCTCGCTCGACGGAGCACCCGGTGGTGGCGCTGCTGGTGTGCATGGACGCGCGCATCGACACCAGCGAGCTCGCCGGTGACACGCGCCGTTACTACTACGTGGTGCGCACCGCGGGCTCGGTGCTGGCCGAAGAAGAGCAGGAGATGCTCGAGCTCGCGGTGGTCAATGGCGTGAAGGTGGTGGTGCTCACCCGGCACACCGACTGCGCGGCCGAGAAGGTGGCGGCCGACCCGGTGAAGCGCGCCCAGTTCCCGAAGCTGGCGGCCGCTGTCGATGAACGGGCCGCGCACGTCGAGGCGTTCTTGAAGCGGCCGCTCATCGCCGAGCGAATCGCAAAGGGTGAGCTGCTCGTCGAGCAACTCCTCATCGACACCCGCGACGACCGATTGATCGTTCCCGACCCTTCGTCCCTTGAAGTGAAGTGACGATGGGGCAGGTGTCGGTGCATCTGATCACGTTGATCGGCCGCGAGGCCTTCCAGGCGACGCCCCGCATCGAGCCGGTTACGGTCCGACCGTGAGCTACCTCACCACGACCTTCCACCCCGAGGGGTTCCACGGCAAAGGCCGCACGCGCCGCTACTTCGAGGGCTGGTACCTCAAGTGCGTCTCAGCCGATCTCCGGCACCGCTGGGCCTTCATTCCCGGGATCTTCCTCGGGCCCCACGGCGGCGGCGAAGCCTTCGTGCAGGTGCTCGACGGCTCGACGAACCGGAGCTGGTTTCACCAGTTCCAACTCTCCGAGTTCCGCGCTGAGGAAGACCGCTTCGACGTGCAGGTCGGCGCCAACCGCTTCGGCGCAGCAGGCCTGACGCTCGACCTCGCCGACGGGCCGATCCGCGGGCGCCTCGAGTTCAACGGAGGCAAGGGGCTCACCGGGTGGCCGGTGACGAAGACCTCGCCGGGCATCATGGGACCGTTCGGGCTCGTGCCCTTCATGGAGTGCAGCCACGGCCTGGTGAGCTTCACCCACGGCTTGAGCGGCACGCTGGAAATCGAAGGCACGCCGGTCTCGTTCGACGGTGGCCTCGGCTACATCGAGAAGGACTGGGGCGCGGCGTTCCCCAGCGCCTACGTGTGGATGCAGACCAACCACTTCTCGCGCGCGAACGTGTGCCTCTCGGCGTCGATCGCCATCATCCCCACCATGCCGCCCAACGGGCTGGCATCGATGCTCGATGTGGTCGCGCGTGGCGTGACCGGGAAGCCGGCGAGCTCGTTCCGCGGGTTCATCGTCGGGCTGTGGCTCGACGGCGAGCTGCACCCCTTCGCCACCTGGTCGGGCGCGCGCACCGAGAAGCTGGAGATCGACGACCGCCACGTGCGGTGGACGATGCGGAACGGGCGCGAGCGGCTCGAGCTGGTCACCGAGCGCGTGGCCGGCGGCCTGTTGCACGCCCCGGTGCGCACCGAGATGCACCGCCGCGTGGTGGAGTCGATCGACGCACGGGTGCAGGTGCGGCTCACGAAGCTCAGCGGCGAGGTGCTGTTCGAGGACGTCGGGGTGTGTGGTGGGCTCGAGGTGTTCGGCGATCTCGAGAAGCTGCAGTCGTACTGAACTCCGGCCACGTCAGGGTTCTGACGAAAGCGCAGCTCCTGCGCTGATCAGGGGAAGCCTTCTCCGGAAGGCCGCGCGGGCATGTGCCTTGCTGTAATCGGGACCATGCCGTCACGTCTCCGGAAGCCGAGGAAAAAGGTCGTCGCAGGTGAGGTGAAGGCGCCACGAGTCTCGGCGCCCCGGCCGGCGTCGAAGGGCGACGTCGCACCCGACCTCTCGGGCCCCGCCATCGAGACCTTCGCCACCGACCAGGCTGGCGCGGCCGCTGACGACGTCAAGGCCAACGCCATTCGCGATCTCCTCGAGGGCGTGAACGCGGAAGACGCGATCCGCATCCTCACCGACGTGCTGACGCAGCAGAAGGGCCTCGACAAGCTGGCCCGCCGCGCGGCCGACAAGGAGCTCGCCAACAACTGGCGAGACGGCGGCTACCCCTACAAGAACCTGCTCTCGCGCAAGAGCTACGAGCGGCAGAAGTTTCGCCTGCAGGTCGAGCTGCTCAAGTTCCAGGCGTGGGTGAAGGACACCGGCCAGCGGATCATCGTGCTCTTCGAGGGCCGCGACGCCGCGGGCAAGGGCGGCGCCATCAAGCGCTTCATGGAGAACCTCAACCCTCGCGGCGCGCGCGTGGTGGCCCTCGAGAAGCCGACCATCGAGGAGCGCGGCCAGTGGTATTTTCAGCGCTACGTCGAGCACTTGCCGACCGCGGGGGAGATCGTGATGTTCGATCGCTCCTGGTACAACCGCGCGGGCGTCGAGCGCGTGATGGGCTTCTGCACCGACGCCGAGTACCTCGAGTTCATGCGCCAGGCCCCGGAGTTCGAGCGCATGCTGGTGCGCCAGGGCATCCAGGTCTTCAAGTTCTGGTTCTCGGTGAGCCGCCGCGAGCAGCGCCGCCGGTTCCGCGAGCGCAAGGTGCACCCGCTCAAGCAGTGGAAGCTCTCGCCGATCGACCTCGCGTCACTCGACAAGTGGGACGAC
>JBBRUE010000098.1:0-12642 GCA_038248085.1 Myxococcales bacterium
GGCGGCCCGCACCAAGCTGGTCGCCCTCAACCAGGCCACCTACAACCTGGGCGCGGTGGGGAACTCGATGACCGTCGTCGTCGACAACGGCGAAGACCTCAAGCGCGAGTTCGACACCGTCGGCAGCATCCTCAAGTCGAGCGTCGTGCTCGCAGTACCGGCGACCGGCTTCGTCGATCGCACCGCCGCGACCCCGGCGGAGATCATCGCCTGGCTCAACGGCACCCCGGCCTTCAAGGCCCGCGCGATCGCCTACGTCGACGAGGTCACCGGGCGCCTCGCCATCCGCAGCCGCAACCTCGGCAAGTTCTTCTCCATTCAGGTGTTGGCCTCGGCGCTCAACACGGCGATCTTCAACGACGTCGGCGTGAAGAACCTCTCTGGCTATTACGCCTCGAACACCGTGGCCAAGCAGTGGAACCTCGATGGTGGCGTGCCCGCCACGCCGAACGACCCCAAGGTGACGTGGACCGCCGGCAGCCTGAAGTACCAGCTCGACCCCGTCGATGACCTGGAGCCCGGCACGTACATCGTCAGCCTCGAGTTCAAGGACCGCGGCGCCGTCGACACCACGAACTACCGCACGCCGACGGTCGGCAAGAAGACCTTCCAGGTGAAGCAGGCCGCCGAAGAGCTCGCGCCCGCGCGCAACTGCAACACCTGCCACCAGAGCCCTGAGAACAACAAGGGCCTCGTGTTCGACTTCTACCGTCACTACAAAATCCTCGACGACACCGCGAACGACCAGTGCGGCGCGTGCCACGACTACCAGAACAGCAACGTCACCGGCTCGTGGGGCGGCGGCGGCGCCATCGCCCGCCGGGTCCACGCGGTGCACGCGGGCGCGGTGCTCAACTACCCGCTGATCACCGTCGGCTACCAGAACGGTGACCCGGTCGCCGGTCGCAACTGGGACATCGGCTTCCCGGAAGACCTCCGCAACTGCCAGGTCTGCCACCCCAGCACCACCAGCAGCGGCAGCTGGAAGACCAAGCCCGCGCGGCTGCCGTGCGGTGGCTGCCACGACTCCGACCCGGCGACGGCGCACATGACGGTGATGACCTTCGACCCGACGCCCGCCAACCCGTTCAGCGGTGACGAAGTCGAGTCTTGCCAGACCTGTCACTGAGCCCGGAGCGACCGACCGTGCGCGTCTTGCTCTCCCGCCTCTGCCTGGCCACCGTGCTCGGTGCGTGCGCGTCCTGCACGCCGCAGGGGAATGACGCGACCGCCTCGTCGGCGAAGAGCGCTTCGCTCCTCGGGGCCGTCGCCACGGTGAACGGTACGGTGATCAGCGAGGCCGAGCTCCAGCTCGCGCTCAAGGCCAACAGCCACGGCGCCGAGCCCGACCGCCGCAAGATGGCGATCGCCGCGTTGATCCACGAAGAGCTGCAACGGCAGAAGGCCCTCGAGCTGGGCCTCGAACCTGAAGGGGGACCCGCCGACGAAGTGGCCCGCCTCGAGACCCTGCTCACCGTCGCGCGCCGCCGGGCCCTGGCCGATGCGTGGTTCCGCGCCCAGGTCGTCAAGAAGGCCGAGCCCACCGAGCAGGAGGCGCGGCAGTTCTTCGAGGCCAACGCCCCGCAGATTCGCACCGAGTACCACCTCGCGCAGATCTTCCTCCGCGACGAGGCCCAGATCCTCCAGGCGCAGCAGGACCTCCAGCGCGGGGTCGCCTTCGAAGACGTCGCCCGCCGCCAGTTTCCGGGCCTGCCCGACGCCGCGGGCCTCCCGTGGGAGCTCGGCTTCCTCAACTGGAAGCAGCTGCCCGAGGCGTGGCGCCCGGTGCTCGAGGCGCTCAAGCCCGGCGAGACCAGCACCGTCATCCGCGGCCCCGGCGGCCGCTTCTGGATCCTCAAGCTCGTCGAGCGGCGCTCCCGGCCGGAGCTCACCTTCGACGAGGTCCGCCCGCTGATCATCGAAGACCTCAAGCGCGCCCGTCTCGAGCAGCTCACCGTGCAGTCCGACCAGGAGCTGCGGAAGTCAGCCCGCATCACCGAGCCATGAGCCCACTTCCGCAAACGATGCGCCGCATGGACACGGACGCAATCTATTCACGTCAATCATTCAAGGCCCCTCGGGGAACCATGGGCGCACGCTTTGCATTTCGAGCCTCCAACATGAGAGGCAGTCAGAACGTCGCGCTGGTGCTGCTGGCGCTGACCTTCGGCCAGGCGCAGGCGGCGGACGTCAGCGTCTATTCGAACACCCTGGTCGGTGGGCGGCCCAACGTGGTCGACGGCCGGGTGGAGACGGTCGTCCCGCTCTACGAGCTGGTGGGAATCCGCGCGAAGAACATCGAGGTGCCGGGCTTCGACGACCTCGGGGTGGCCGTGGACGCGTGGGGTGGCCTGACGCTCCCCAACTCGCCGCAGGGCGTGGCGGCGGGTGACGTGAACCTCGCGTGGATCGAAGGCCGGGCCTTCAAGAAGCACCTCAAGCTCCGCCTCGGCCGGCAGTTCGTCGTCGGCGGCGTCGCGCGCGCGATGTACTTCGACGGGTTGCTCGCCGAGTACCGCACCGACATCGGGGTCGGGCTCAGCGCGTTCACCGGCATGCCCGTCGAGAAGCGCTTCGGGAACATCGTCAGCGGCGCCTTCGGCTTCGTCGTCGGCACCCGCGCGTTCTACACCCCGTCGATCACCACCGAGGTCGGCGCCTCCTTCATTCACGTGCTCGACCGCGGCCAGGTGTCCCGCCAGGACGTGGGCGTCGATGGCCGGTGGCGCCTTCTCCCCAGCTTCGCGGTGGCGGGCGCGTTGATCTGGAGCATCCCCGACGCGCGCATCGCCGAGTTCGACATCGGCCCCCGCTGGTCGCCGACAGAGAACGTCGAGGTGCTGGCCAACTACCGCCGCACCGCGCCCGACCTGTTCCTGCCCCGCACCTCGATCTTCACGGTCTTCGCCGACATGACCCGCGATGACGCGGGCGCCAACATCACCTGGCAGGCGACCCGCGCGGTCTCGCTCTTCGCCGACGCCCGCGCGTTGTGGATCAACGGCGAGCTCGGCTACGAGGCGAGCGGCCGCGTCGCGCTGCGCCCCTTCCGCGCGCCGACCACCACGCTGACCGCGCAGTACCACCGCCTCTCGGTGCCCTCGAACGGCTACCACCAGGCGCGCATCGGAGCCCGGCACACGCTGCCGGCCGGCCTCGCCCTGTCCATCGACTTCGAGACCTATGTGCTCGACAAGCCGGTGCGCGGCCAGACGCTCTCGTTCTCCGGCTCGGGCACGCTGACCTACACCATCAACAAGTCGTGGTTCGTCGGCGCGACGCTGTTCGCCGCCACCACCCCCACCTTCGAAAGCCGCTACGAAGCGGTAGCCAAGCTGACCTGGCTGTTTCCCGCCGAGGGGCATCTCTGATGAAGGCCGCGTCTCTCCGTCGTTGGTTCCCCCTGCTCGGCGGCGTGCTGCTCACGGCCTGCGCGAGCTTCGTGGGGATCTTCGTCTCGCAGCAGGACACCATTCGCGTGCCGCATGCCCGGCACACCAAGGCCGAGGTCGAGTGCATCTCGTGCCACGAGACCATCTTCGACTCGACCAACCTCGAGACGCAGGACTTCCCCAACGAGAAGAAGTGCTTCGAGTGCCACAAGGAAGAGAAGAAGACCGGGAACTGCGCCTTCTGCCACACCAACGTCGAGCGCCCGGCGAAGCTGCCGGTGCGCGTGCGCGACCTGAAGATGAACCACACCGAGCACCTCGAGCGGGTGAAGGAAGACTGCGGCGTCTGTCACAAGGCGCTGCCTGAGCCGTTCCGCACCGAGGGCATGTCCCCCTCGATGGACAGCTGCCTGACCTGCCACGAGCACAAGGCGCAGTACGACGCCGGCAAGTGCGACGTCTGTCACAAGGACCTCACGCGCTTCAAGCTCAAGCCCATCGCCGACTTCTCGCACCGCGGCGACTGGGTGAAGAACCACAAGACCGAGGCGCGCTCGGCGGGCGCCAACTGTGAGACCTGCCATGAGCAGACGTTCTGCTCGGAGTGCCACGCGAAGACGGTGGCGGTGAAGGTCAGCTTCCTGATGCCCGAGCGCGTCGACCGCACCTTCATTCACCGCAACGACTTCATCAGCCGGCACATGGTCGAGGCGCGCGCCGACGAGTCGTCGTGTCAGCGCTGCCACGGCCTCAACTTCTGCCAGGCCTGCCACGCGCAGAACGCGCTCAAGCCCGGCAGCAGCACCACCCTCGACCCGCACCCCGCGGGCTTCGGAGAAGGTCTCAAGCACGGCCCGGCGGCGCGACAGGACATCGTCAGCTGCGCTTCGTGCCATGACCAGGGCGCGGCGTCGAACTGCGTCCAGTGCCACCGCGTTGGCGGCCCTGCCGGCAACCCCCACCCTCCGACCTGGATGGTGCGTCACAGCAAAGAGGAGATCGGCCGCAATGCAATGTGCCAGGTCTGCCATCTCTAAGACGCTGCTCGCTGCTGTCTTCGCGGCCGCGCTGGCTGGCTGCGGCGTCGTGCGCGAGAGCGACTACTTCCCGATCTGTCCTTCCTACGAGGACACGATCCGTCCGGTCGTCGAAGCCCGTTGCGGCGACTGCCACGCTGCCACCCGGGCTGAGGGCGGCTATGTCGTCGGCCTCCACACCCAGACCGTGTCGCGCCGCGACGACGGCACCCCGCGCGTGGCGCCCGGTGACCTCGCGTCGCCGGTGCTCGCCGCGGCCCGCGGTGAACTCGCCGGCCACAGCAAGCTCGACGCGGCCGACGTGACCCTGCTCGAGAACTGGGTCGTGCGCTGCCGCGCGGCCCCGACGCCCCACCAGTTCCACCCGAAGGGCTGGGCGACCTCCACCGACCCCGAGCAGTTCCACGGCGTCGCGCTGCGCGAGAAGTTCTACCGCTTCGGTGAGTGCAAGAAGTGCCACGGCGAGGATCTCCGCGGCGGCGCCGTCGAGGTCGACTGCAACACCTGCCACACGGGCGAGAAGGGCCCGATGGAGTGCAACACCTGCCACGGCGACGCCACTTCGCCCGCGCCGCCCCGTGACCTGAAGGGCATTCGCGCGACCACCAGCCTCGGCGTCGGAGCGCACCGCGCCCACGTCACCGACGGCGTGGCGCACAAGGCCTACGGTTGCGTGAGCTGCCACCTCGACGTGAAGAACCCCGAGGACGAGGGCCACTACCGTCGCAACGGGGTGTTCCTCTTCCCCGACTTCAGGACCCTCTTCCCCGACCTCGACCCGCCCGTCGCGTCGCACCCCGCCGAGGTGAAGCTCGCCTCCGGCCCGGGCGGCGTCGCCACCTGGAACCGCACCACGGCGACCTGCACCAACTCCGCGTGCCACGCGCCTTCGACGACCGACACCTCGACGACGCGCAAGGACCCCGTCTGGACCCGCGCCGGGATGAACGACATCGGCTGCGGCAGCTGCCACGGCGCGCCGCCCTCGAGCCACGCCGATGACCGCTGCGCGCTGTGCCACGCCGCGGCGTACACCGATGGTGGCGTCGACCTCGCCCTGCACCTCAACGGACAGGTGGACCTGCGCAACGGCGGCGTGAAGTGCGACGCCTGCCACGCCGGCCCCGAGAGCCCGACCTTCGTCGACCTTCGCGGCCGCGGCCGTGATGCCGGGGTGCAGACCGTCGGCGCCCACGACGCGCATCTCCACGCGAACCGGGTGCGCGGTCCGCTCGGCTGCGACGAGTGCCACCTCGTGCCCACGGTGGTCGCCTCGGTCGGTCACATCGACTCTCCGGCTCCGGCCGAGGTGTTCCCCGTCGATCTCGGCGGGCTCGCCTGGAAGCAGGGCGCGATGCCAAGCTGGAACCCCACCACCGGCACCTGCGCCTCCTATTGCCACGGCGGCGGCGACTTCGGTCACCCCGACACCGCCTCGACGCTCTTGCGCAACCCGCTGTGGACCGGCGGCGCTGACCAGGCCGCCTGTGGCACCTGCCACGGCCTGCCTCCGCTCGACGGGACGGTCGGCCACACCGCGGTCGATGGCGGCGTCAGCAGGCTCTCGTGTGACACCTGTCACGGCGGGTCGGTCTCCGCCGACGGCGGGATCATCTTCAGCGCGCTGCCCGACGGCGGAGTGACCTCGAAGCACCTCGACGGGAAGATCACGGGGCAATGAAGGTCGAACCACAGACCGGCGAACCCGTTCCGCGCGTGCCTCGAAGAAAGGATCAACGCATGAACGGGAAGTTTCGCTGGGTGCTGCTGGTGGTCGTCGCGGTGGCCACCGCTGCTGCGGCAGGTGAAGACGAGAAGGTCGCGCGTCTGTGGAAGAGCAAGTGCGGCTCGTGCCACGGCGTCGACGGCAAGGCCGACACCAAGCAGGGCCGGAAGATGGGCATCGGCGACATGAGCACGGCGGCCTGGCAGGCCGAGTTCACCGACGAGAAGATCAAGAAGACGCTCAACGAGGGCGTCTCGCGCGAGAAGAACGGCAAGCAGCAGGACATGGAGCCGCTGGGCAAGGATCTCGAGCCCGCGCAGATCGACGCGCTGATCAAGTACGCGCGCTCGCTCAAGAAGTAGCCGGGCGTCGCCGCGCCCAGCCCGAGGAAGTGACGTGCGCAGCGGGTGCTATGAGTGATGCCGCGCGTTCTCGCAGGATGTCTCGTGCTCCTGCTGGCGTGCGGACGCACCGAGCCGGTCAAGCCCGGACGGGTGCCCCCGGTTCCTCCGGTGCCGCGCTGCGCGCTCTCCGTGGAGCCGCGCGCGATCGACTTCGGCACCCTTCCTCCCGGCGCCCGCGTCGATCGGCAACTGGTGCTGCGTGACGAGGGTGACGGTCCCTGCACCGTCGACGCGGTGACGCTCGGCGCCGCGAACGCCCCGACCTTTGGGTTGAACACGGCGCCGCGGTGGCCGCAGGTGCTCGCGCCCGGCGGCTCCCTGGTGCTCACGGTCACCTTCTCTGCCGAGGGCCCGGAGATTCCTCCGGCGGAGCGGCGGGGCACGCTCGCGGTCCACAGCTCCGATCCCGACGAGCCCGCCGTGGAGGTCACGCTGGCGGGGCGACTCTCGTTCTGCCGGCTGGCGGCGAGCCCGAGTCTGCTCGACCTCGGCAACGTCGCGCTCAACACCACCGTCACCGGGCGGGTCACCCTCGCGAACCTGGGCTCCGTGGCGTGCGAGGTGGTGGACCTGCGGCTCGAGCCGGACACCGACGCGGCCTTCACCTTGCCTCTACAGCCGACCGGCCTCTCCGTGGCGCCGGGGGCGAGCGCGGTCGTCACCATCTCCTTCTCGGCGCGCGACAGTGCCCCGCCGCACCTGCGCGGAGGCCACCTCGCGTTCCGCTCGAATGACGTGCTCGCGCCGCAGGGGCGGGTGCCGCTCTCGGCGTACATCAACACCCTGTGCACGGAGGCCGGCCAGTACATCTACACCGTGGACAACGGCGGCCAGTTCTCCCGCTTCGACCCGCGCACGCTGACGTACACCGACATCGCCCCGCTGCGGTGCCCGACCAGCGCCACGCCCTTCTCGATGAACGTCGACCAGAACGCGATCGCCTGGGTCATCTTCGGCGACGGCCACCTCTTTCACGTCGACACCGCGACCGGCGAGTGCATCGCCACCAGCTACCAGCCGAACCAGGCGGGCTTCTTCACCTACGGCATGGGCTCGGCCTGGGACTCGAGCACCGGCACCGACACGCTCTACCTGTCGACGCTCTTCGCCACCGGCCCGGCGGCGCTGGGGAAGCTCTCGTTTCCTTCGCTGACGGTGACGACGGTGGGGCCGCTGTCCATCGGCGACGTCGAGCTGGCCGGCACGGGGGACGGGCAACTGTGGGCCTTCGCCCAGGCGCGGGCGGCGGGGAACACCGCGTTCCTCGCCCGCCTCGACCCCACCACCGCGCGGGTGCTCGAGCGCTACGATCTCTCGAGCGTCACCAGCATCGGCGGGTGGGCCATCAAGTTCTTCGGGGGCGCCTTCTACCTGTTCGTCGGCTCCGACATCTGGAAGGTCGAGCGCTCGTCACTCGACCCCACGCGGCCGACGCCGTCGCCGTTGCCGACCCGCGTGCTGGTGAGCCCGGGTCGCGACATCGTCGGTGCGGGCGTGTCGACCTGCGCGCCGGTGCAGTGAACTCACCCTCGATGCGCGCGGTGACGTTCGCTGGCCCTCGCGGCGTCAGGCGATGGAACGGGGTGGCGAACAGCACGCGAGCCGGGTCGCGCGGCTCGACGCTCAAGGCGTGAGACGAGGTGCGCTCAGGGCTTCGCGGCCGGGGCGAGCATCGCGCGCAGCCGCGGCACGAGGTCGCTCACCGCACTGGAGCCCTTCACCGAGCCCTCGGTGTGCGCCGGGCTCGCGCGGCCGTCGGCACCGGGCAGCGAGAACGCCGGAATGAACTGCGACTCGTAGCCGGCCATCACCAGGCGCTCGGCGTCGACGTCGCCATCGAAGGAGACCAGGTCGAGTGCACCCAGCTTGCCGGTGAGCTCGCCGCGCTCGACCGCTTCGTGGAACGCGCGGCACGGCTCGCACCAGGTCGCTCCCACGTAGACCATCACCCGCCGGTTCTCGGTCTTCGCGCGACCGAGGTGCCGCACCACCATCGGCGCGACGTCGCCCATCTCGGCGGTCACGAAGCGCACCGTGGCGTGGGGATCGTCGAGGGGGCTCGCGGCCTTCGTGCACCCGGCCAGCGCGACACAGACGGAGAGAGCCAGGGGCAGGCTGCGCATGGCGCGAGACCCTGCGGGACTTCGTGCCGCGCATCAAGCGCTGTTCACCGATGCACGGGGGCTACGAATGGCGTGCAAAGCTGCACGCCTCGAAGGAGGAACGACGATGAGCTGGGACGACCTCCGCTACGTGTTGGCGCTCTATGAGGCGGGCTCGCTGGCGCGCGCGGCAAAGAAACTCGGCGTGGACCACACCACCGTCGGGCGCCGCATCGACACCCTCGAAGGGGCGCTGGGTGTCCGACTCTTCACGCGCACGCCCACCGGCTACGTGCCCACCGCCGACGCCGAGCGGCTCTTGCCCCAGCTCCGGCAGGTGGAAGAGGCGGTGCTCGCGCTCGAGCGCGGGGCCCACGCGCAGCACGACTCGCTCGAGGGCACGGTGCGGGTCACCTCGGGCGAGACCTTCGGGGCGGCGTACCTCGCGCCACGGCTCGCGGCCTTCGGGCGCCAACACCCGGGCCTCACCCTCGAGCTCGTCACCGGGGGCCCGGTGCTCGACCTGGCGCGCCGGGAGGCTGACCTCGCGGTGCGCTTGTTCCGCTCGAAGCACCAGAGCCTCGTGGTGCGGCGCGTCGCCGAGCTCGGCCACGCGCTCTATGCGTCCGAGGCCTACCTCGCCCGGCGGCCGCTCAAGAAGGCCAGCGAGCTGTCGAAGCACGCGCTGCTCGTGCCGACGCCCGGGCCCCACGTGGTGGAGACCGCCTGGGTGCAGCGCCTGTCGAACGGCGCGCGCCCGGCCTTCGTGTGCGACCTGACGATCGCGCTGGTGGGAGCCGCGCGCGCTGGGGCCGGGGTCGCGGTGCTGCCGCGCTACCTCGGCGACGCGGAGCCCTCGCTGCGGCGGGTGCCCATGCCGGGCGAGCCGAGCGAGCCGATCTGGCTCACCGTGCACCGCGACCTCAAGAGCACGCGGCGGGTGCGGGTGGTGCTCGATTTCCTCGGGGCGTGTCTCGAGGGCGATCGCCGGTTGCTCGCTGGCGCGTGATGCACCCATCCCCTGGCCCTCACCCCGTTCGCGGGAGAGGGACTTCGTCACTCGGTGAAGGCCTGCACTGTGGTGGTTCTGCCCCGGGTGAAGGGGCTCGCGCGGCCTGGCGCCTGGGGCGAGCAGCATCGGACTGGTCTTCGCCGGGAGGTCACTTCGCCGACCCCGTTCACGGAGGGCGCGTGCGATGCTCCCGAGCCTTCACGAAGTGCCTACCCCGGGTGACAGGTTGCCTTTGCTCAAGCTCTTGCTCGTCGAAGACGACCGCATCGTCCGCATCCCCGTACGCGACGCCCTCGAAGACGCCGGCTACGCCGTGACCGCGTGTGCCGACGGGGCCAGCGCCCACCGGCTTCTCTCGGCCGAGCCCTTCGACGTCATGCTCTCCGACGTTCGCCTCCCGGGGGTCGACGGGCTCTCGCTCTTCCGTTTCGCGCGCGGGCTCCAGCCGCCGCCAGCCGTGGTGTTGATGACCGCCTACGCCGACACCGACCACGCGGTGACCGCGATGCGCGAGGGCGTGCGGGACTACGTGCTCAAGCCCTTCGAGATGGACGAGCTGTTGCTGCGGCTGGGCGCGGTGCGGGACGAAGTGCAGTTCCGCCTGAGGGAAGGGCGGGCCCAGGCGATGGAAGCCAGCGAGCTGAGCCAACAACTGGCCGGCACCTCGCCCCCGATGGTCCAGCTCCGCGAGCGCCTCGAGGCGGCCGCTGCCAGCGACATCGCGGTGCTGCTCGTCGGCGAGACTGGCACCGGGAAGGACCTCGCGGCCCGCCTCATTCACCAGCGCAGCACGCGCGCCCAGCGCCCCCTGGTGGCCGTCAACTGCGCCTCGATTCCCGAGACGCTCTTCGAGTCAGAGATGTTCGGGCACGAGCGCGGGGCCTTCACCGGGGCTGACCGACGTCGCGCCGGCCGTCTCGAGGCCGCCGACCAGGGCACGCTCTTCCTCGACGAGGTGGGGGAGCTCTCGCTGGTCAACCAGGCCAAGTTGTTGCGGGCCATCGAGACCTCGGCCTTCGAGCTGGTCGGCTCGACCACCACCCAGCGGGTCGACGTGCGCATCATCGCCGCGACGAACCGCGACCTCGCCGAGGCCGTCGCGCGCGGCACCTTCCGCCAGGACCTCTACTACCGGCTCAAGGTCATCGACGTGCGGCTGCCGGCGCTGCGCGAGCACCGGGCCGACATTCCCCTGCTGGTCACCAAGTTCCTCGGCGACATCGCCCGCCGCCAGGGCAAGCCGGTGCAGGTGCTCTCACCCGCCGCCGCCGCCGCGCTCGCCACCCACGACTACCCGGGCAACGTGCGCGAGCTGCTGCACGCCCTCGAGCGCGCGGTGGCGCTGTCGCGGGGCAAGCCCGTCGGGCTCGAACACCTGCCCATCGAGCTGGCCCGGGTGACACCGGGCGCCGAGCCCCTCGTTTCCGACACCGGGCTGCGGCCGCTGGGCGAGGCCGTCGAGCAGTTCGAGCGCCAATACATCGAGCGCGCCCTCGAGCAGGCCGAGGGGCACCGGGGCCGCGCGGCTTCGCTGCTGGGCATCTCGCGCAAGAGCCTGTGGGAACGACTGCGCGACGCAGAAGCCGACGCGCAGCTCACCCCGCCGCGCTCCAAGACACCGGTGCCTTGAGCCAGAGCGTGGCGATGGTGCCGCCGCGCTCGGGGAAGGAGAAGTCCAGCGTGCCGTCATGCGCGTCGATGATGGTGCGCGTGACCGAGAGGCCCAGCCCCGTGCCCTCACCCGGAGGCTTGGTGGTGAAGAATGGCGTGAGGATGCGCTCGCGAATCGCGGGGGCGATGCCCGGGCCGTCGTCTTCCACTGCGAGGCCGAGGAAGCCGGGCCGCTGTACGAGGCGCAGCCGCACTTCGCCGCCCTCGGGGCTCGCGTAGCCCGCGTTGAGCAGCAGGTTGACGAGCGCCTGGCCCAACCGGTGGCGATCGGCGAGCACGAGGCCGTCGTCGGACGCCCCTTCCAATCGGCAGCGCACGCGGCGCCGGGCCAGCTGCGACTGCACGAGGTGGGCGGCGCCCTGGGCGAGGGCGAGCGTCGACACAGCCTCGAGCCGGGGCGGGTGCGGCCGGGCGAAGTCGAGCAGGCCCTTCACCACGTCTTCGATGCGGCCCAGGCCCTCGTTCATCAGCTCGAGGTACTCGTGCCGTTTCTCTTCGGACAAGTCGGGGCGTGAGAGCCGGTGCACGCAGTTCTTCATGCCGGCCAGCGGGTTGTTCACCTCGTGGGTGATGCCGGCCACCAGCGAGCCGAGGGCGGCCAGGCGCTCGGTCTCGAGGCTCTTGAGGCGGGCGCGGTCCTGATCCTGGTAGGCGCTGCGCAGGCGCAGCAGCATCTGGTTGTAGTGGTCGCCGAGCACGGCGATCTCGTCGGAGCCCCGGGTGGGGACGACCGGCTCGAGCATCTCGTGGGAGGGGTCGAAGCGCTCGGCCGAGACGAGGATGTCGTTGATGGGCCGGGCGATGCCGCGGCCGAGAATGAACGCCGCCAGCAAGCCGAAGAGGATGACGGCCACGGCCAGCAAGCCCAGTTGCACCGCGAGCTGGCGGCGCGTCACCGCCACAATGCCCATGTCGAGCCCGAGCCGGAGCTCGCCCACGCTCCCGAGAATGGGCTCCGCGAGGTCGAGCGTGCGCTCGGTGCCGTTGACGACGACCAACGGCGCGCGGCTGCCGTCACGGCGGAGGTCAGCGAGGGCGGTCGGCGTCTTCGCGCCGAAGGACGAGGCCACCACCGCGCCGCCGTGCGTGATGAAGCAGTAGACGACCCGCTTGCCGCGGGTGGACACCGCCGACGAGACGATGGCGTCGAGGGCCACCACGTCGTTGACCAGCACCGCGTCGGTCGACTGGTCGGCGAGCAAGCGCGCCAGGCTCCGGCCGAGTTCTTCCTCTTCGACGGCGATCGCGCGGCCCGCGATGCCAATCCCGAGCGTGAGGTGGATGGCGTGCATCGCCAC
>JBBRUE010000099.1:0-12608 GCA_038248085.1 Myxococcales bacterium
GCCGCGGCGGCGACGTGTACGGGCACGGCAACGAGATGATCCAGCACCACATGGAGATTCGTGGCCTGGGCATTCTCAACATCAAGGACCTCTTCGGCGTGGCGGCGGTGCGTGACCGCAAGAAGATCGAGCTGATCATCGAGCTCGTCGAGTGGACCGCGTCGGCCGAGTACGACCGCCTGGGCCTCGACGAGAAGTTGATGCCGCTGGTGGGCGTCGAGGCGCCGCTCTCGGTGGTGCCGGTGCGCCCGGGCCGCAACATGACCACCATCGTGGAGGTCGCCGCGCGCAACCACCTCCTCAAGCTGCGCGGCCACCACTCGGCCCAGGAGTTCGCCGAGAAGCTGACCCGCGCCATCTCCCGCACCGAGGCCCACGTCGGCTCGCCCACCAGCTCCATCGCCCGGCGGCACCACGACGAAGAGGAAGTGGAATGAAGAGCATCCTCGTCATCACCGGCATGTCGGGCTCGGGCAAGACGACGGCGATCCGCGCGCTCGAAGACGCGGGGTGGTTCTGCATCGACAACCTGCCCGCGCCGCTGCTGCTCAAGGTGACCGAGCTGGGCGAGTCGAAGGACCAGCTCGCCTTCGTGGTCGACGTGCGTGAAGGCCAGTTCCTCAAGGAAGCCCCGCGCGTCATCGAAGAAGCCCGCCGCGCCGGCCACAAGGTCGAGGTGCTCTTCCTCGACTCGTCCGACGAGGCGCTCACCCGGCGCTACTCCGAGACGCGGCGCCGGCACCCGCTGGCCGGCAGCGGCGGCGTGGCGGAAGGCATCGCCAAGGAACGCGAGGCCCTCGACGCGCTGCGGCAGCACGCGGAGCACGTGCTCGACACCTCGACCCTCACGGTGCACGAGCTGCGGCGCCAGGTGATGACCCGCTTCGGCACCAGCGCGCACGGGCTGTCGCTGACGGTGATGTCCTTCGGCTTCAAGTACGGGGTGCCGTCCAACGCCGACCTGGTGCTCGACGTGCGCTTCCTGCCCAACCCGTTCTTCGTGCCCGAGCTCAAGGCGCTCACCGGCAAGGACCCCAACGTCGCCGCCTTCGTGCTCGATCGACCCGACTCGTGGGTGTTCCTCGACAAGGCCTACGAGCTGCTCGAGTTCCTCGTGCCGCGGTACCTCAAGGAAGGGAAGAGCTACCTCACCATCGGCATCGGCTGCACCGGCGGCAAGCACCGCTCGGTGGCCATGGCGAACGCGCTGACGATGCGGCTCAAGCACTCGACGTTCGGTGCCCACGCCCAGCTCTGGGACCGGGACGTCGAGAAAGAGTGACCGCTGGCAGTCGTCAGCGTCGAGCAAGCCTTGAGGGCCTCGGCCGCCTACACTGCGCGGCCATGAGCGACCTCACCCTCTACGTCGACGCGAACTACGAGAGCCCCTGGGCGCTGACCGCCTTCGTGGCCCTCGAAGAGAAGCAGCTCCCCTACCGGCTCGAGACGAAGACCCTCTCGAAGAAGGAGACCTTCGGCCCCGGCTACGGCGCGCGCACCAAGCGGATCCCCGCCCTGCAGCGCGGCGACTTCTGGCTCGCGGAGTCGGTGGCCATCGCCGAGTACCTCGCCGAGTCGTTCCCCTTCCCGAAGCACCCGCGGCTCTTCCCTGAGAACCTCGAGGAGCGCGCGATGTGCCGGGAACTGCAGCACTGGCTGCGCACCGACTTCATGGCCATTCGCGAGCAGCGGCCGACCACCACGCTCTGGTTCGCGCGCGCGACCACGCCGTTGACCGAGGGTGGACAGGACGCGCTGAAGCGGCTCCTCGAGGCGGTCGAGCCGATGCTCGCGCACGGCCGGCCCACGCTCTTCGCCCAGTGGTGCATCGCCGACGTCGACCTCGCGGTGATGCTGCAGCGGCTCAACCTCAACGGCACCGTGCTGCCCCCCAAGGTGAAGGCCTACGCCGAGGCGAACTGGGTGCGGCCGTCGGTGGCGAAGTGGAACGCGCTGCCGCGCGCGAAGTCGCCGGTCTGATCAATTGATCCGCATCGTCGCCATCGTCTTCGCCGTCCTCTCGGCGTGCGGCCGCACGGCGCTCTACGAGCCGGGGACGTTCCCTGACGCGGGCATCGATGGGGGCGTCGACGCAGGCACCGACGCGGGCAACCCATGTGACGTGCCGCCTGGCTGCGTCGAGGTCGCCGCGTCGCTCGAGGGCCAGCGCTGGGAACTGCCGTGTGTCGCGCCCTGGCCGCCGGCGCCCGACTACGTCTGCGTGTCCACCGCCGACCAGACGACCTCGGCCACGTTGAACGGTCGTGCGGGAACGACCTACGAGGTGACGCTCCACGTGCGCGGAGTGGTCGAGACCAAGGAATACCCCGGCGGCATCGGCGCCCCTCTCTCTCGCGGAGGCACCCCCGTCGACGACGCGTGGAACATCTACCAGCTCGACATCTCGTCGCCGGCGCAGCGCTGGTACCTGAACCGCGGCACCTCCGGGCTCTACGAGTGCTTCGTCATCGACGAGCTGCTGGTGGTGCGGGCCGACGGGCGCGCGCGCTTCACGCTGTTCGCCTCGACGGTCGACGGCAATCGCTCGCAGATCCGCAACCGCGACGCGGACGGTGGGGCCCTGCTCGTGCCGGGTCTCGGCTCGATGCCCTTCGATGGGCAGTTCCTTCAGCTCGACGTCGTCAGCGTGCGCGCAGCTCCGTGAGTCGAGGCGCAGCCGTCAGAGGGCGAAGACCTCGAGGGTCTGGAGCTTGCCCCGCAGGGCGGCGGTGTCCAGCGGACGCGCGGTCACTGGCACCTTCAGCCGCTCGAGCACCGCGGCGCTCAAGAGGATGTCCACCCCGTATTCCTTGGTGAGGGTCTCCAGCCGGCTGGCGGTGTTGACGGTGTCACCGATGGTGGTGAACTCCATGCGGCTCTGGCTGCCCACGATGCCCGCGACCATCGGCCCGGCGTGAACGCCCATGCCCACCCGGAACGGTTGCTCTTCGGGGTGTTCGGCGTTGATCCGCTTCACCACCTCCCGAACGGCGAGGGCCGCGCGGATGGCGGCAGAGCGGAAGTCCTCGAGGGGGAACGGGGTCCCGAAGACGGCCATGAAGGAGTCGCCGATGTACTTGTTCACGAAGCCCCCTTCGCGCTCGACGCACCCGGCCGCCTCCGAGAAGAAACGATTCAAGAACTCGATCACCAGGCGGGGATCGCGCGACTCGCTGTACGCGGTGAAGTCCCTGATGTCGCAGAACATCACCGCGCCCTCGGTGATGTCTCCGCCCATGCTGTTGCCCCGCTGCAGCAGGTGATCGCGGATGCGCGGGTCCACCACCTTGCCGAAGACGTCCTGGATGCGGGCCAGCTCCGTCATCCGCCGCGTGACCTCCGACTCGAGGTACGCGTTCTGGTCGACGAGGAACTGGCGGGCCTGGGCCAGCGCGAGGTGCGTGGCGAGGCGCGCCAGCACGATGGGCGCGCTGATCGGCTTGGTGATGTAGTCCACCGCGCCCAGCTTCAGGCCCTTCTCCTCGGAGCCGTGGTCGGCGAGCGCGGTGAGGAAGAGCACCGGGACGCCAGCGGTCGCCGGGTTCTCCTTCAGCACGCGGATGACCTCATAGCCGTCCATCAGCGGCATCATCACGTCGAGCAGGATCAAGTCGGGCAGCGGCCCGGCTGAGACGATCTGCAAGGCCTTGGCGCCGCTGTTGGCGACCTTCACCTCGTAGCGGCTCTTGAGCAGGGCGCTCATCAGCAACAGGTTGGCCGGGGTGTCGTCGACCACCAGCACGGTGGAGCGCTCGGGCTGGTTCATGCGCGTGCCCCGGTGGCGGCGTCGCGGAGCAGCGCGGTCGCCGCTTCGTAGTCGAACGATCGGACCGCGTCGGCGAGCCTTCGGTAGTGAACGGGGTACGCGGCGCTGAGCAGGGCGGTGTGCTGCTCGAGCACCTCGCCTGCCTCCGCGTCGTCGGCCAACAGCAGCGCGCCCAGCCGCGCGCTCACCACCTTGAGCCGCTCCGGGTCCACCGGGACGACCGCGGGCTCTGCTTCCGCGGGGAGCGCGCGGCGCAGATCGTCGACCAGCTTGTCGAGTGGAGCGGCGAGGGCATCGAGGGCCTTGCCCAGCTGCGCGACGGGCGCACGTTCCTTCAGCAGCCGCTCGACATCGGTGGCCAGCTTCGCCACCCGCGCCGCGCCGATGGTGGCGGCGACACCCTTCGTGGTGTGGGCGAGGCGCTCGGCCGTCTGCAGGTCTGCGCGGAGCACCGCGGCCTGCAGCTCGGCCACCACCGACGCCTGGCCGGTGACGAACTTGCGCAGCAGCGACAGGTACAGGCGCTTCTTCCCCATCACCAGCCGCAGCCCGCTCTCGGTGTCGAGCCCAGCGATGGCGGTCGGGATGTCTTCGCTGCGGCGCAGGGGCACCCACTTGAGCAGCGCCCGCCAGAGGTCGTCTGGCTCGATGGGCTTGGCCACGTGGTCGTTCATGCCGGCCTCCAGGCAACGCCGGCGGTCTCCTTCCATCGCGTTCGCGGTCATGGCGACGATGGGCAACTGCGCGAACTGCGGCAGCTTGCGGATCTCCTGGGTGGCGGTGACGCCGTCCATCTCTGGCATCTGCATGTCCATCAGCACGATGTCGTAGGGGGCCTCCTGGACCATGCGCAGGGCGATCGCCCCGTTCTCCGCGAGGTCGACGGCGAAGCCCGCGTCGCGCAACAGCTCGGTGGCCACCTCCTGGTTGAGCTCGCTGTCTTCCGCCAGCAGTACGCGCGCGCCCTTGAGCCCCTCCAGCCTCACCGCCAGCGACGAAGCGGCCTCGCCCATCACCCGGGGTTCGGTGGTGGTGCCGCCCAACACGCGGCCCACGCTGTCGAAGAGGACCGACGCATTGACCGGCTTGATCAGCACCAACTCCACCCCGGCCTGCTCGGCGCCGCGGGCGACCTCTTCCCGACCGAAGGCCGTCACCATCACCAGGTGCGGGGGGCGGGCGAGGGGGAGCGCGCGGAGCTTGAGCGCCACCTCGATCCCGTCCATCGCGGGCATCTGCCAGTCGAGAAAGACGATCTCGAAGGGCTTGCCCGCCGCGTCGGCGCGCTCGACAGCCGCGACGGCCGCGGCACCGGACGCCGCCTCGTCGATCGAGAAGCTCATCCCGCCGAGCAACCCCGCGAGCACGGTGCGGGCAGACTCGTTGTCGTCCACCACCAGCACGCGGCGGCCCTGCAGGTCGGCGCTGAGCACCAGCGGGCGCTTCACGGCGGTCCCGCGGGAGAGACGGGCGGTGAACCAGAAGGTGCTGCCCTGGCCGTGCACGCTCTCCACGCCGACCTCCCCGTCCATCAGCTCGGCCAGCTTCTTGGAGATGGCCAGGCCCAGCCCGGTGCCGCCGTGCTTGCGGGTGATCGACGCGTCGCCTTGCTGGAACGACTGGAAGAGCCCTTCGCGCTGCGCCTGGGTCAACCCGATACCGGTGTCGCGCACCGAGAACGAGAGCAGCACGTCGGCGGCGGTCTGCTCCCGCACGCGAACGACGATGTTCACCTCGCCGACCTCGGTGAACTTCACCGCGTTGCTGGCGAAGTTGATCAGCACCTGGCCCAGCCGCAGCGGGTCGCCGACGAGATCGTCGGGCACGTCGCGCGCCACGTCGAACACCAGCTCGAGGCCCTTCGCGGCCGCCTTCTCGCCGATCAGGTTGGCGACGTTCTCGAGCACCTTCTCGAGGTTGAAGTCGATGCGCTCGATGGTCAGCTTGCCGGCCTCGACCTTCGAGAAGTCGAGGATGTCGTTGATGATCGCCAGCAGGTGCTGCCCCGAGCTGCGGATCTTCTTCACGTAGTCGCGCTGGCGGGTGGTGAGCTCGGTCTTCAGCGCCAGGTGCGACATGCCGATGATGGCGTTCATCGGCGTGCGGATCTCGTGGCTCATGTTGGCGAGGAAGCCGCTCTTGGCCCGGGTCGCTTCTTCGGCGATGTTTTTGGCCGACTGGAGTTGCCGCTCGGAGACCGCCAACGCTTCTGCCTGGACGCGGGTCTGGTCGAGCAGCTCCCGGGTGCGGATGTTGCGCAGGAGGATCTCGAGCCGCGGCATCACCACCGCGGGCACGTCGCCCAGGAGCGCCTGCTGGCGATCATCGAAGTCGGAGAACGAAGCCAGCTCAATCACCGCCGCGGCGCCGCCCTCGAGCGCGACGGGCACCACCACGATTCGGCACGGAGGCGCTTCACCCAGGCCGGAGGCGACCCGCAGATAGCCCGCGGGGACGTCTCGCAGAACGATGGCCTGGCCATCTCGGCCTGCCTGGTTGATCAAGCCGTGCACCGGCACTTCGGCGCCGAGCGCTCCAGCCGATTCGGTGCCCCACGCCCCCAGGCGCCGGTAGGTGCCCCCCGTCGAGTCGCCCAGGTAGAAGCCCGCCGCGCCACACGCCAGCTTCGGCGCCAGCACCGCCAGCAGCGCTCGCGCGAAGGCGTCCAGCGTCTCGGCGCGCTGGAGCGCATCGACGAGATCAGCCAGCCCCTGTTTGATCCATTGCTGGCGCTCCAGCTCTTCTGCCTGGAGCCGGAAGGCCTCGAGCGAGCGGGCGAGGTCCCCCAGTTCCGTCTGTGCTTCGCCCAGGCCGAAGCGCACCGTGCGGTCCCCGCCCAACAACCGCTGGGTGTCGCGGGTGAGCTGCACCACCGGCGAGACGACCTTGCGCTGGTAGAAGAGGAGGAGGGCGCCCAGCACCACCACCGCGTTCAAGAGGAGGGCGGTGAGCGCCACGTTCGAGGCGAACTGGGCCTGCTCCGACAGCCGCAGGGTCTTCGTCTTCTGGCGCTCCACGACAGAGGCCCTCGCGTCGCTGATCAGGCTCGCGACCTTCTCGGTCCCTGTCCGCGCGTCGAGGCCATAGACGAGGGCGAGGGCGCCCTTCAGGTTGGCCTCGCGCGCGACGGCGAGCGCCCGCTTTTCGAGCGCCACCAGGGTGTCCGAGCTGAACCCGGCCTTGCCGAGGAGCTCCAGCTCCGGGGCCGTCGCCCCGAGGTCGCGCAGCCGCGCCGTGGCCGTCTCGCGAGACCGGGTCTCGTCGAGCTCGACCTGGAAGTCGCGCAGGTAGCGGTCCTCCCCGGTGGCGGCGTAGGCGCGGGCGGCGACGCGCAGCGTGTCGTTGCCCCGGCCCAGCAGGTCGAGCGCTGCGAGCGACGCGTTCGTCACCTCGAAGGCCTCGCGCCGGCTGTCGAGGTAGCTGTTCTGCAGCAGGAAAGTCCCCACCGTCGCGCTGGAGAGGACGAAGGCGAGGAGGGTGATCTGGTTGCTCGCGTCTTTGATACGCATTTCGGGCCGGGTGCGTGGACTGCACGGCGCGGACCGGGCCTGACCTCCTGCAATTGCTCGGGCCAGGCAAACACCCTTCCTTCGAAGTGATGGAGCCGTCGGCGCTTTGATGGAGTTCGAGAGGCAGTTCTCGATGTGAAGGCACGCCCGCGCGGCCTTCGTGGGCGAAGCCGACCTCGAGCTGCAGGCAACAGCAGCGCTCGAATCGCAGCGCCGTCCGCAATGAACTACGGTGCTTCGCTCTCATGGTCGCCTTCGCCCTGCTGCTCTCGCTGTCTGCTGCGCCGACGATGCCCAGCCTGCTCTCGATGCAGTGGACGACCTCAAGCGTCGACGCCGCGCTCGCAGACTTTTATTCCGAGACGCTGGCGCGCAGCCTGCGCACGCATGGCGTCGGCGTCACCACGCCCAAGGACATTCAGGCCGCGCTGGGGTTCGAGCGCAGCAAGCAGTTGCTGGGGTGTGGCGAAGACGGGAGCTGCATCGCCGAGCTCGCCAACGCCATGGGCTGTGACGCGCGTCTGCTGGTGAGCGTGGCGAAGCTCGACGCGACGCTGACGGCCCTCATCAAGGTGGTGAGCGCCAACACCGGCGCGGTGCTGGCCGAGGTGACCGCCGAGTCGAAGAGCGAGCGCGGCTTCGTGGTCGAGCTCGAGAGCGCGGCCCGTGACATCGCGCGACGACTCACGCCACCCGAGCCACCCAGGCCGGCGCGGGCCTACGCGTGGTTGCCGTTGACGGTGGGCGGTGTGCTGCTCGTCGGAGGCGCAGCGAGCCTCGCCGGTGCGTACGTCGAGTCAGCCGCCATCGACGCGCGGCCCGCGCAGACGCGCCTGACTGACGGGCTGTCGGTCAACGACGCGCGCTGGGGCAAGGTGCTGCAGACCGGCGGGTGGCTCTTGGCCGGTGCGGGCCTCGCGGCGATCGCCACGGGGCTGGTGCTCTTCTTCTTCCCGGAAACCCGTGTCGCGCCGACGGTCACCCTCGCGCCCGACGGCGCACGGCTCGGACTGTCGGTGGTGCTGCCATGAAGTGGAACGCGTTGCTGGGCGTGGTGCTGATCTCAGGGTGCATCGACTTCGACGCGAAGCTCGACGCGGGGCGGTTCGAAGACGACGGCGGCGACTGCCCCGGCTTCACCACCGGCGAGGGCTTCTGCTGGGTGAACCCCACGCCCATGGGCGAAGACCTCAACGCCATTCTCTATCGCGGTGAAGACGACGTCTGGGTCGGTGGCGAAGCGGCGATGTTGATGCACGGCCATCGCGTCGCCGACGGCGGCTTTCAGTGGGCGTCCTTTCAGCAGCGCGCCTGGCTCTCGCGAACATCCGACTTCAGCGGCCGGGTGAACTCCATCCTCGGTCTGCCCGATGGCAGCGTGATGGCGCTGGGGGAAGCGCTCCCCGTCCTCACCTGGAATGGCACCACGTGGGCGCCGCTCCAGCAGAACAACAGCTTCGTGGCGGCAGCGGCCTACGATCCGCGCACCGGCGTGGTGCGAGGTGTCGGCGCCGACGACGCCTTTCTGGACGTCTCGCCAGAAGGGGCCGTCAGCGGGAGTTCGGCGGGTGATGGGCAGGCGTGGTCCGTCGTTGCCCACCCCAACGGCTTCGTCACCGGCGTGACCTTGGCGACAAATCAATACGTCCTCACGGGCGGCATCACGGCTCCGCTCACGGGTCTGGTCGCGAACGATGTCTATGACCGCGTCACGCTGTGGAACGACCCCGATGGGACCCGAGTCTGGGCTGCGGCTCGCGACTGCAAGCTGGGCGTGGCCACACCGCCGAACACGGTTCAGGCGGGTGATCGCTGCGCAGCCATTCCTGGCGTGCGCCCGCCGTGGCTCGCTGGCCGCTGGTCGCCTGCGCTGCAGCGACACGTCGTGGTGGGCGGCTTCGGCTCAATCATGGAGGCCACCGAAGCCCAGCTCCTCGCTCCGCCGGCCGTCATTCCCACCGCCCTCAACGACCTCGGTGTCCCGGGGGTCGAGCACAACTTCACCGCGCTCGACTTCACCGCCGATGGCGGCGTGCTGGCCGTCGGCACTGGCGCCTTCATCGTCGAGCGGCGCGTCGGTGACTGGCGCGCTCACGGAGTCCGGTTCCGCTCACGCCTCGGCACGGTCCTCCCGCTCCCCGATGGTGGCACCTTGATTCTCGGCGACGACGCGCTGGTGTTCAGCCCTTCGACCACCCGCGATGAGTCTGCGCTGAGACGCTTCGAGCCCGGCGTGCACCTCTTCGCGGGCTGGCATGACGGGGCGCGCCTGTGGGCCATTCGAGACAACGAGGTGGTGAACGAGCAAGACGACGTGCTCCTGTCCACCCGCGTGCTCGACTTCGCAGGTTCCGGAATCTCTGGGCACCTGGGGGTCGACCTCGCCGTGGTCGGTGAGCGGGGTGAGCACCTCTTCGTCGACGATGCGGGGTTGGCGCTTCGGGGTCAGCTCGACGCCTCCATCAACCTCACCGGCATCACCGCGATGCCTGAGGGCTTCATCGTCAGCTCGTCGGGCACCGGTGTCGACGGGGGCCACATCGGCCAGCTGTTCTCGTTTACCAACGGCGGCATCGTACCCGTCGGCCCAGCCACCGACTTCGGCCTGTTGGCGCTCACCACCAGTGAAGGCGTGCTCTTCGCGGTCGGTGAACAGGGTCGCGGCCTGCGCTGGGCCGTGGACGGCGGAACGACCCAATTGCAGACCCTGCCGTGTTCCGGGTGCCGCGGGGCCGACCTTCGGTCCGTCGCTGCGCGCTCTGCCAGCGACGCGTGGGCCGTCGGGAACGGTGGCGTCGCGTACCACTGGGACGGCACCCGCTGGAACGCCGTCGAGACCGGTACCCGCCAAGACCTCGCCGCGGTCGGCTTCAGCGGTGACGGACGCTGGCTGTGGCTGGCGGGCAACTACGGCGTGGTGCTGCGCAAAGCACTTCGCTGATGCCGGCCGAGTGGTGTCTCAGGCGCAGGCCTGCAGGACGGGCGAGGCCAGCGGACGGGCCTTCAACCTGACCTCAGAGGAACCCATGCCGTCGAGTGGCCGGTACCTGATCAACGCGAAGATCACGGTGACGCCGGGAACGAACAATGGGCGCACCCCGACGACGGGGCCGCAGAGCCAGGGCCAGCTCGTCAGTCCCTGAGTGTTGCCGTGCGAGTTGGTTGAGGGATCCGCGGGCGGATCCGATCCAGCTCGTTGCCGGGTAGGGGCGTTGCAGGCGAATCCGTCGCCGAGCAGCCGCTTACCTCCGCGGGGCCGGCGCTCACGCGGAGTCGGGGCGGCGTGGTGCACGACGACGGGTCGCTCGACTGATCAGCCCGACACCGGGATGACGTGCGATTGCCCCGTGTCGGCGTTGAGCACCGTCACCGAGTTCACGCCCGCCGCCCGGAGTTGCTCGCGCGCGTGCATCCACGCCCACTCCACCGGCTGGCCCGTCTGCACCAGGCGGAAGCCGTCGCGTCGCACCTCGGCCGCCAGCGAGCCCTGCGCCGACGTGTCGAAGACAGACTCGATGATGCGCGGCGACTTGCGCGTCCCCAGCAACGCGCGCAGGTCACCCAGCGACGTCACCACTTGCTCCAACCGCAGCACCACGAGCCGCGGCAGGCGGTTGAGCAACGGCCCCAACACCACCATGTCGAGCCCGCCCCCTGACAACCCCAACACCTGCAGCGCCTCGAGCTTCGCCAACGCATCGGCGACCCGGCCCGCAAGGTCGAGTTCGAGGAGTCGCCCTCGAGGGTGTGCAACGTCTTCGAGCCCGCGCGCGCGATGGTCTGCGTCACCCGCCACGGCGCGTCGAGCAACGACTCGAGCCGCAGCCGCTCGAGCCCCAACAGCACCGGGGCGGCGTGCCCTCGACGGGGGGCGTGTAGCCTTCAGGGTCCACCTGGAACACGCGCGCACAGTGCAGGCAGTGCACCGGCGTCGCGGCCTGCACGATGACCTCGGTGGGCAGGTCGAAGCGGTCCAGGCAGGAGGGGCACGTCAGGCGCATCGCCGCGGTTCTACCCGCGAACGGAGCGCGGAGGTCGGCGCCGGGAGAACCGAACTCGGCGCAACGCGACGAGCATAGACGTCTCGCGCAGGCCTCGCCCAATTCGGGCGGTTCATTTGCTGGTCGACTACGTGGACATCTTCTTCGCCCGCCCGAAGAAGGCGCCGGCCCTTTGACCAGCCGTCACGGCTGGGGGTCTGCGACGCAGCGCAACCCGGTCAGTTCGTCGGTGGACTGTCCCGAGTAGCCGTGGCGACGGAAGGTCGAGGTGAGGGCCTCGGCGTCGCGGTTGTTGAACGAGCCACCGCGGCACACGTGGTACTCGCCCTTCTCCGGACCGGTCGGGTCGGTCTGGGCGCCTGCCGGGTAGCGCGGTGCCCACACGTCGGCGACCAGCTCGCACACGTTGCCTGCCAGGTCGAAGATGCCCGAGGGCGTGGCCCCCGCCTTCTTCGTGCCGGGAAGCACGCTGTCCACGAAGTAGTTGCCCGCCGTCGACCAGTGCGCGCGCTTGAGGTCGGGCTTCGCGTTGCCCCAGGGGAAACGGCGGCCCTCCACGCCGCGCGCCGCGAACTCCCACTGCGCCTCGGAGGGCAGCCGCAGCCCCTGCGCCTTGCAGTACGCGATCGCCTGCGGCCAGCTCACGCAGTTGATGGGGTGCTCTGCGAAGGCCGGCCGCGGCGCGTTGCAGCCCTGGAAGTCCGTGGTGGTCTGGGTGCAGGCGCCGCTCTCCACGCAGGCCAGCCACTGGCGCACCGTGACCTCGTGCGCGTCGATGCAGAACGGAGAGAGCGTCACCTGGTGCGCGGGGCCGCGGTCGTCCTTCGCCTTCGGGTTGCCCATCGTGAACGTCCCTCCCGCGACGAAGACCATCCCCTCCTTGCAGGGGACCTGGGCGAAGGCGGGCACCGCGGCGATGAGTAAAGCGAGGGGCAGGAAGAAGGTGCGGGGCTTCATCGGCGGAGAATACCCGGTGGGTTTCTGAACGGCTCGCCCATTGGGCGGCTACCCTGCCGGCCTTCCACTTACGCAGGGGGTGTCTTTGTCTCGATTCCTGATCGCGCTCGTGTCGTGTCTCCTCTCGTCTTCGGCCGTGGCCAAAGACCTCTACGTCTCCCGCAACACCGGCGACGACGAGAACCCCGGCACGAAGGAGAAGCCGAAGAAGCAGCTCTGGAAGGTCTTCGACTCGCTGGAAGACGGTGACGTCGTGCACGTGGCCGAGGGCATCGAGTACGGCGAGAAGAAGGCCGGAGTGATGCCGTTGATCACCAAGTCGGTGGTGCTCGAGGGCGGCTGGAAGTCTGACTTCTCCGAGCGCAACCCGTTCAA
>JBBRUE010000100.1:0-12599 GCA_038248085.1 Myxococcales bacterium
CGCGTCGAAGAGCAGCCGTACTGCACCGAACCCAACCGCCCCAGCCGCGAGAAGTCGCTGGTGCCCTACACCCTCACCCTCGAGCCGATGACCGTCGATGGCGTGGGGGAGATCGAACCCAACGACACCAGCTCGAGCGCCCAGGCGCTCCCGTTGACCCGCGCCGTCACCGCGTGGACAGGGCCGAAGCTCGACCTCGACCAGCTCCCGCGACGCCCCGACGCACCGTTCTGCTCGCCCGACTGGTTCCGCGTCGAAGCCCCGGCCGACGCGACGGTGATGGTCGCCGTCGTGCCTCCCGAGCGCGGCACGCTGCTGGTGGTCGACGGCGCCGCGATCGAGGCCGCACAGAAGAAGGGCGGGAGGGTCGCGCCGTCGGTGCTGGTGAAGGGCGCCCCCGCGTGGATCGAGCTCCGCCCGATGGCCGACGGGCAGCGCCGCCTGCGCGTGCTGGCCGGTGACGAGACGCTCCCCGGTTCCGAGTACCAGGTCGCCGCGGGCATGGGCGGGGACAACGGGCTGGCCGCGATCGTCGATCTCAGCCGGCTGCTCGAAGGGCACTCGCGGCTCGAGACGAAGCGGCTGCTGCTCGAGGCCACGCGCAAGTACTTCGCTGGCTCGTCGGACCTCACGCGGCTCGGCGAGAACTGAAGTCGCCGTCGCCCGGCGGCACCGAATTCACCTGGCCATCATGGTAAGGCTGCAGCTCCGGATGAACCAACCGCAACAGGTGGTGCTCCTGGTGGGGGGAAGCGAAGCCGACGCCGCGCGGATCGGCGAGGTGCTGCGCCTCGGGGGCCGCGACTGCCAGGTGCTCCACGCGAAAGACGCCCACGCGGCGACCACCCAGGTGCACCGCCCCCTGCTGTGCCTCATCGTCGCCCTCGACGAAGGCGTGGCCTCCGCGCCGAGCTGGCGCAAGCTGCTCGACGACGCGGGCAACGACGCGCCGCTCTTCGCGCTCGGTGAGCTCTCGCAGGAGCCCATCGTCGCCCGCTGGCTGACTGACGGCGCGAACGACTGGCTCTTCCGCCCGCACCTCGCGGGGCTGACCGCGGTGCTGGCCCGGCTCGAGCGTGAACGCGCCGAGGAGCTCGCTCGCGAGACGATGGAACGCCGCTGGCGCGAGAGCACCAGCGAGCTGGTGCACCTCGCCCGCCACCCCGCCTTCCAGGGCAAGGACCTCGCGGCCGCCTTCGCGGAGATCGACGAAGCGGCGGTGCGCGGAATCCAGGTCACGCGCTGCGGCGTGTGGCTGCTCGACGAGAAGCGCGAGTACCTCAACCAGGTCGAGCTGTACGACGCCCGCTCCCGCGCTCACGGCCCGGGCGCCCGGCTCGCCGTCGCCCCGGCCCTCCAGAGGTACCTCGAGGAGCTGCACCAGCACCGGCACTTCTCGGTCGGCGACGTGCACACTGACCCGCGCACCCGCCCGCTGATGGAGAGCTACTTCGGGCCCGCGGAGGTCGGCGCCACCATCGACGTCGCGGTGCGCCTGCGCGGCGAGCTGGTCGGCGCCTTGTGTCTCGAGCACGTCGGCGGCCCCCGGCGCTGGCACCCCGGCGAAGAGTCGTTCGCCGGCGCGCTGGCCGACCTCGTGTCGCTCGCGCTCGAGAGCAACGAGCGCACCCGCGCCGAGGCCGCGCTCAGCGAGTCCGAGCGGCGCTTCAGCGACCTCTTCTTCCATTCCAACGACTCCATCGTGCTCTACCGGGTGCTGCCCGACGGCCAGGTGATCTGCGAGGACATCAACCCCGCCGGCGAGCTGATCACCGGGCTGCGCCGCACGAAGATCGTCGGCCGCACCGCCGCGGAGGTGCTCGAGGGCCCGGTGGTGTCGCTGCTCGGGGCGCGCTGGGAACAGGCCATTCGCGCCCGCCGCGCCGTCGTCTACGACCAGGAATACCCGCTCCCCAGCGGCCGCCGCTGGCTCAACACCGCGATGGTGCCGCTGATGGACGCCGAGGGCCGCGTGTACCGGCTGGCGGCCATCTCGCGCGACGTGACGCAGCTGCGCGAGGCCGAGGCGCTCCAGCGCAGCCTCGAGGCGCAGATGGCGGAGTCGCAGAAGAACGAGGCGCTCGCCCGCCTCGCCTCGCACATCGCCCACGACGTCAACAACCTCCTCACCGTCATCGTGGCGCACGCCCAGCGGCTGCAGGGCCTCAGCGGCAAGCCCTCCGAGGTGGCGCAGGCCATCCTCCAGGCCACGGGCCGCGGGCGCGACCTGACGCAGCAGGTGCTCACCTTCGGCCGCCGCCGCCCCCCGGAGCGCAAGCCGCTCGAGCTGGCGCCGCTGGTGCGGGAGACCTTGAAGCTGCTCGAGCCCACCGCCGGCGGCATCAAGCTGCGCGAGGTGGTGTCGGCGCGGCTGCCGCGCGTGCTGGGTGACGCGGGGCAGCTCCACCAGGTGCTGACCAACCTGTGCACCAACGCGCTCCAGGCGATGCAGGCCGGCACCGGCACGCTGACGGTGACCCTCGAGACCGCGGAGGTCGACTTCGCCTTCGCCTCGCGCCACCCGCCGCTGCAGGCCGGCCGCTGGGTGCGCCTCACGGTGGCCGACACCGGCGTGGGCATGGACGAGACGACCGCCCGGCGCATCTTCGAGCCCTTCTTCTCCACCCGGCTCGACGGCACCGGCACCGGCCTGGGGCTCGCGGTGGTGCAGAGCATCGTGCAGGGCCACGACGGCGCGGTGGTGGTCGACAGCGAGCCGACGCGCGGCACTTCGTTCCACGTGTACCTCCCGCCGCTGCAGGAGGAGCTCAGCCGTCCGGGCGCCGGCCAGCACCTGATGTTGGTCGACGATCACCCCGGCATGGCCCGGGTCTCGGCGCGGCTGCTCGAGACGCTCGGCTACCGCACCACCGTCTTCGACGACCCCCGCGAGGCGCTCAAGGCGTTCCGCGCGTCACCGATGGGCTTCGACGCGGTGCTGACTGATCTCTCGATGCCGCAGATGAGCGGCGAAGAATTCACGCTCGAGCTCCGCGAGCTGCGCCCCGAAGTGCCGGTCATCGTCTCGTCGGGCATGGCCTCGGAGCTCGACGACGCCACCCGCCAACGCCTGCGCATCAGCGCGGTGCTGGTCAAGCCGTGGCGCCTCGAGGAAGCCGTCGCCGCGCTGCAGCGCGCGCTGGGCGGCTGATCACTTCTCGTTTTCCGGCGGGCGATCGACGCCCATGTTGGTCCACGTCAGCGTCGCGGGCACCACGGCGTGCATGCGCGCGTAGTCGAGCACCCGCTGCGTGCCGGTGAGGCCGATCATGTCGGCGAACTTCGCCCCGAAGATCACCTCCTCGGGGAGGAACGACGAGCGGCTGTGGATGGTCTGCATGATGGTGTCGTCGAGGCCCATCATGGTGAGGACGATCTCCGCCTGCTGCTGCTTGAGCTCCTCACCCGTCAGTCCGTAGAGCGGCGAGTCCTTGGTGATCTGGTGCATCGCCGTCCAGGTGAGGATGAACGTCGGGGTGTTCGAGCGCTGGAGCTGGAGGTCGACCACCCGCCGGATCATCTCCCCTTCCTTCGTGCGCTCGGCGCGGATCACCGCGGCGTGCAGCGTCGCATCGACGACGTGGTTGGCGCGCTCGTTGGCCATGCGGAACATGAGCGTCGGGACACCCTCGCGGTCGCTGACCACCGCGCTCTTCGACCACAGCACCCGCGCCGTGGGCCGCGCGAACTTCGCGAACACCAGGCCCGTCACCATCGCGTTCATCAACAGCGAGAGCGCCGACTCGAGCACCACCACCCACTGCGTCAGCTTCGCCAGCGGGTACATCGCGCCGTAGCCGACGGTGGCGAAGGTCTGCACGCTGAAGAAGAAGTGGTCCTGGAAGCCGCCGTCGGTGTTCTGCACTCCGCCGATGCCCCAGTAGGCGAGGCCGAAGACCGCGTTGATCGCGAGGTAACAGGCCGCCACGAAGGCGAAGACGCTGCGCCACTTCGAGCGCAGCAGCACGTAGTAGAGGTCAGCGAGCCCTACCCGCGCGCCGTTGATGATGCGCAGCTGCGACCGCCGCGTCGCCTCGTTGGCGAACAGGCGGATCTGCGGAGCAGGGGGGGCCGGAGCAGTCGGAGGAGGCGCCATCGCCCCGGGAAGAAAGCACGGGGCCCCCGGGAACCAACAAAACGGCCCTGATCAGCCCCGGTACTGGTGGATGGCCATGATCGGGTAGCGCATCTGCGAATAACTGATCTTCTGGCTCCCGTCGGGGTTCACGTTGTTCGAGCCGATGAACATCGGGCGGCCGTTCTGCCAGCCGGCGAACATCACCACGTGCTGCCCGCCCGGCGTGCGCATCGAGACGACGTCACCGGGGCGCGCCTGGCTGAGCGACACACGGCGGAAGTTCGCGTCGCGATCGAGGTTGCCCATGAGGCCGTAGACCGACGCGCTGCCCTGGTTCTGGCGAAGCTGCCCCGAAGCGATGAGCGTGCCGGAGATGAAGTTGGCGCAGTTGACGTTGTTGGGCACCCAGTCCTGCATGGCGCGGCCGACGGCGTTGCCCGAGACCTTGAGGTCCTTCGCGTTCCACCCGAGGTACTGGCGGGCGAGCTCGAAGGGCTTACTGGTGCCGGTGGGCGCACCGGTGTCGCCCGAAGGCGTGGGGCCGGAAGGGCGGCTCGTCGGCTGCGCGGGGCGCGACGCAGGGCGCGCGGTCGAGGTCGAGGTCGGGCGCGCGGCGGTGAACTCGTCGCGGGCACCGGGGATGCTGAGGTTGCGACCCGCGTAGATGAGGTTCGGGTTGGAGATCGACGGGTTCGACTTCATCAGCGCCGAGACCGACGTGCCGTAGCGGTGGGCGATGCCGGACAGCGTGTCTCCGGTGCGGATGCGGTAGGCGCTCATGGTGCGGAACCTCGGGTGAAAAGGGGCAGGCAACAGATTATCGGCCCGAGCAACCGCTCGGATTCACGGGTGGCGCCGAAAAATGAGGTACCCCGCCAAGTAGCTGAATCAACTCGACAAAGTGTTCTGCGCACATCGTCGCTTTCACCGCTCGAAGTCGACCCCAACGCCCGCCGAGGCGCTCACGCCGCGGATCAGCGAGCCATCGGGTTGGGGGAAGAACACGGTGCCGCCCTCGGCGAGCACGTAGAAGCTGGGGAAGAGGCGCCAGCGGAGCCCGCCGGTGAAGGCGTAGCGCGGCGTCTGCGCCAGCCCGAGCATCGAGGTGTGGAGCGTGAGGTACAGCCAGTCGTCGAGCAGCGCGAACGAGAGGCTCCCGTCGAGATCGAGCCGGTTCCAGAAGAAGTACTCGGCAGCCGCATCGAAGGTGACGCGGGTGCCGATGCCGACCCGAAGCTCGGCGAAACCCGAGAGCCCGTCGGGGAGCATCGCGTCCTGGATGGAGGCGCCGCGGTAGCCGAGATCGGCGAAGCGCTGGAGCTCGTACATCGGCCCGAAGAAGCCGTGACGAAACCCGCCAGCCTGCTTGCGGAGCTCGAGGCGCGTGGAGAACCCGATGTCTTTCACGGTCGCGTCGAGCGTGGTGCCGATGAGCAGGCCGAGGTCGCCGGTCACGTTGGCCCGCGTGCCCAGCCCGGCCATCACCATCCACCGGAGGGTGGCGTTGCGCACCAGCACCGCGCTCGCGTCGAGGTGCATCAGGGTCACGCTCGTCGGCGTGAAGGGCGCGACGGAAGGGTCAGGGCGAAAGGGCCGGCCCGCGAGGTTGGCGTCGTGCGCGACGGAGAACGAGAGCACGAAGCGGTCCTTCACCGCGACCTCCGACGAGAAGGTGCCGCCGATGTCCCACGACAGCTCGCCGGCAAAGAGCCGCGCGCCCAGCACGTCGGAGGCGAAGAACTCGCCCTTCAGCGGACCGACCCGCGCGACGAGCTCCCCGCTCGCCGGGTGGTAGTTGGGGTTGACCTGATTCGAGTAGCGCCACAGCAAGTGGCCGAGGCCGAGGGTCTTCTTGCGCGTGGGCCCGAAGCGAATGTGAAACGGCCCCGACTCCTTGCCGATGCGCAGCGACTGGAGGATCTGCCCGTAGTCGGACAGCTCGTCCCAGTCGGCGCCGCGCAACACGCCGCCGAGGTCGCTGGGCCGGTTGAGCGCCGGGGTGTCGATGACGCGCAGGCGAAACGAGGGCCCGAGCTCGAGGGCGAACACGTCGCCCACCGCGAAGCCGATGACGGGGTGCAGGGTGGTGAGGAGGTCCGCGCCGTTCTCCCCGAAGCCGGAAGGGAAGAGGCCGAGGTCTGCTTCGATGGCCCCGTGCAACGAGAGCCTCGAGGGCGCTTCCACCCCGGCATCTGCGACCGGGGCCAAAGCAGGCGGGGGCGTGACGGGGACGGCCTGGTGCACCTCGAGTGGAGCGAGCTCAGGCGGCGCGTCGACGCCACCGTCGGCCAGGCTCGCCGTGCTGAGGAAGAGGATCGCCAGCAACATCGCGCGGGCAGCGTACAGGGTTTTCGCCGACGGTCACTTCGGCTGCGAGAGCACCAGCCAGAGATCGCCACCGTCCTGCGTGCCAGCCTGGAAGAAGAGCGACTTGTCGCGACCCAGCGAATACACGGCCTCGGTCGGCGGCAGCTTCACCTTGAGCGTCGCGACGTTGTCCTTGAGGGCCTGCAGCGTGAGCTCGGCCGCCTTCTGGTTGGGCAGGGCCAGGCTCTGCGACTTGTCCTGGAGGAGCTCGAGCTTCTTCGAGTCGAGCTTCTTCATCGTGAGGTACTTCACCTTGGGCGCCATCGCGTCGCGCATCTTGGCGAGCGCGGGGTCGACGGTGCCCGGAGCGGTGGACGCGAACACCACGTCGGCCTGCACCGGAACGGAAGGCTCGGCCGCGAGCACCGGCACGGCGAGGAACAGCGCGGCAGCGGCCACCAGCTTCGTCACAGCTCCCCCTGCTTCCCGTCAGGCGTCGTCGGCTCGACCTGCATCGTCTCTTCCGAGTGCTCGTCGCCGGTCTTCTTCTTCTTGCCGGCGTCGGGCGTCGTCTCGACGACCCAGATGATGGCGTCACCGGTGTCGGTCTCCATCACCACCGGCTTCACCGTCGCGTTCTCTTCGACCGACACGGTCTGCACCCGCATCTTCGTCGCGCCGTAGCCTTCGGGCGTCGCGAACTTCATGCTCACCGGCACCGCGATGGCCACCGCGATGGCCGCGCCTGCGAAGCCCGCGAGGAGCGGCCCGCGCTGGTAGGTGAACATCTCGCTGAGGCTCAGCTGGAGCCGATCGAAGAACGGCAGCTTCTCGGGCGTGACCTTCGACATCACGTCGTCGGAGAAGGCCTTCCAGTCGATGGTGTCGGCCTGCATCTCGAGCGCGTGGCGCATCAGCGCGTCGGCCGCGCGGAGGTCGGCCACCTGCGCCGCCGACTCCTTGTTGTTCGCCAGGTGCTGTTCGACCTGCTGGCGCTCCTCGGGCGTCAACTCACCGTCGACGTACGGCGAGAGCATGGGGAGGAACTTGTTGCGTGCTGGGTTCGTCATGGGAGTCACCACCTGAAGCTTCGTGACGCAGGCCAACCGTCGATATTTTCAGGAACCTTCTTCTGAGCCGACACCCTGCTTCGACTCGTCCAACTCCAGGTATTCGTTGAGGATCTTCTGCATCTTGAGGCGCGCGTGGAACAGGCGCGACATCACGGTGCCCTTGGGAATCTTGAGCGTCCGGCTCAAATCTTCGTAGCTCATGCCCTCGACTTCCCGGAGCAGGAGGATCTGCCGGTGCGCCTCGGGGATCTGCCCGATGGCCGCGGTGATGCGTTCGGCCAGCTCGGCGCGCAGGGCGGACTTCTGGGGGTTGGTGCCCAGGCGAGACCCGAGCGCGCCGATGTTCGCCTCGGCGACGTCCATCTTCACGCCCTCGTCGAACTCGACGTGCTCGTCGCCGCGGCCCTTCTTGCGGATCACGTCGATGCAGATGTTGACCGTGATGCGGTACAGCCACGTGTAGAAGCTCGCGTCGCCCTTGAAGTGGTCGAGGTAGCGGTAGACCTTGATGAAGGCCTCCTGCGCCACGTCGCGCGCCTCTTCCTTGTCCTTCAGCATGCCGAGCGCGACGGAGAACACCTTGCGCTGGTAGCGCTCAACGAGGAGTTTGAACGCACGTTGATCTCCCGTGCGTACGCGCTCGACGAGCGTGAGGTCGTCAGTGGCCAAAGCGGGGCGGACCGTAGCACGGGCCCACCGGCGCCCGAGCGTTTTCGCCCACTTCGGAAGGGACACCGGATCGCGGTCGGTCATCGAGAGGGTGGCGGACACGGCGGCTCAGACGAGGAGGCGGTCGGGGTTCTTCATTGGTAAGGCCCTCCCCATGCGCACGAGCCTCTTGATGACCGCCCTCCTCCTGGCTGCCTGCAAGTCGACCCCCGAGGTGAAGCAGGAGGCGCCCGTCGAGGTGAAGCCCACCACGCCGACGGTGCTGGTGACGCTCAAGCGCGAGGCGTGCTTCGGCCGCTGCCCGGTGTACGCAGTGCAGGTGTCCAGCGACGGCGCGGTGGAGTTCACCGGGGAGCGCGCGGTGCTGGTCGAGGGCAAGTCGACCTCGAAGCTCGACGCCGACGCCGTCGCGAAGCTCGTGGCGCGAATCGAGGGCTCGGGCTTCGCGTCGTGGAACGCGCTCTACGCGACGCGGCTGGTCACCGACCTCGCCACCGTGGAGCTCACGTACAAGGGCCGCACCATCCGCCACTACCTGGGCGACTCGAAGGCGCCCCTCGAGCTCACCCAGCTCGAAGACGAGATCGACGCGCTGATCGGCACCTCGCAGTGGGTCACCGGCAAGGGAGCGCCGGCGCAGTGAAGCAGTTCCCGAAGGAGTTCTCGGCGCTGCTCACGAAGGAAGGCCGCCGGGTGCTCGACGGAAAGTCGGCCCTCAGCGGCACGCTCGCCATGGGGAAGAGCCGCTTCGTCGGTTCCGTGGACCTGCTCGACCCGAAGAAGTCGAAGGCACTCGCGGCGCTGCTCGACGGCGCCCTGGGCGATCGCATGTTCCCGATGGAGCAGCCCATTCCCCGCGGCGCCACCTGGAACATGAAGGTGGCCTACAAGGAGAAGCTGCCCAAGACGGTGCGGGTGCACACCGCGATGCTCGACGACCCGAAGTCTGCGTCTCGTGAACGCGCGGAGGACATCGGCCTCATCGCCATGCTGCGCTCGAAGTCCTTCCACGCCTTCGCCGAGGCGCTCTCGGGCTACCCGCTGCGCCGCCAATGGGGGCTGCAGACGCTGTGCTACTGGCCGCACGACTACTCGGGCCCGCACAACGATCACCACCCCGACGAGCCGCTGGGCTGCGACGGCTACACCGACCTGCACCTCACCTTCTGCACCGAGGGCGTGGGGCACCAGTGGATCGTCTACGAGAAGAACAGCCACCTCACGGAGATCGAGTCGATCGCCACGGTGGGCGGCGTCACCTGCTACCGGTTGCCCTTCTGGCACTACACGACGCCGATGGTGCCCAGGCAGGGGCGTGACGGCGACGCGCGGCGCTGGGTGCTGCTGGGCACCTTCCTCGATCGCTGGAGCTGAAGCGGGCGGGTTGTGCCAACGTCCGCGCGCCGTCAGCGAGCGCGGCGCCGTACGTCGGTTGGAGCAACCCCATGGCGAAGAAGACCCGGCAGACCCCACGCGACTCGTCGGAGACCCTGGTGGAGCGGGATCTCACCGCGCTCGCCACCGCCCGCAAGCTCCCCGAGGGCTATGGGCTCGAGCAACCCGCCGCCGAGCTGGCCACGCTGCTGACCCGCGGGGGCAAGGCGCCGCTGCTGGCTGGTGAATCGGGCGTGGGCAAGAGCGCGGTGGTGCAAGAGCTCGCGCGCCGCATCGTGCAGGGCAACGCGCCGGAAGGACTGCTCAACGCGCGGGTGTTGGAGCTGACCGCCGCGGGCATCTTCGCGCGCACCAGCACGCCCAAGGGCGCCGCTGAGCTGCTCGAGGAGTTCCTCGAGGAGACCGCCGAGCAGGCCAACACCATCCTCTTCATGCGCGACGTGGGCCAGGTGCGGGGCACCTCGCTGGTTCCGGTGTTGATCCGCGCGCTGCGGACGGGGCGCATCCGCTTCATCTTCGAGACCAACGTCCAGGCCGCGCACGAGCTGCTGCGCAGTGACGAGGCGCTGGCCGAGAAGCTCCACCTGTTGATGGTCAACGAGCCGTCGCTCGAGCGGGCGCGGTGGATCCTCGGGCGCGTGGCGGAGGAGATGGAGGTCGAGCAGGGCCTGCCGATCGACGCCTCGGCCTGCGATCTCGCGCTGCGGCTGTCGGTGAAGTTCCTCCTCGCGCAGCGGCTGCCGCGCAAGGCGATCGAGCTGCTCCGCGAGACGGTCACCGGGGCGGCAGGCGCGGCCCGCGAGCGGGTGACGGGCGAAGACGTGCTCGAGCGCTTCTGCGACTCCACGCGGCTGCCGCGCTTCATGGCCGACGACGCGCTGCCGCTCGACCTCGACGAGGTGAGCCGCTTCTTCGGCACCCGGCTGCTCGGGCAGACCGACGCGGTGGCCGCGGTGCTGCGCTCGGTGGCGCTGCTCAAGGCGGGCCTCAACAACCCGCGCCGCCCCCTCGGGGTCTTCCTCTTCGCGGGCCCCACCGGCGTCGGCAAGACGCACCTGGCGAAGCTGCTCGCGGAGTACCTCTTCGGCGCGGCCGATCGCCTGGTGCGGCTCAACATGGCCGACTACCCGGACTTCGGCGACGAGCAGGTGCTCTTCGGCAACCCGTGGGCGCAGGGGCTCTCGGGCAAACGCGGGGAGCTGACCAAGCTGCTCGACGGGCGGGTGTTCACCGTGCTGCTCCTCGACGAGTTCGAGAAGGCGCACGCGAAGTGCCACGACCGGTTCCTCCAGCTCTTCGACGAGGGGCAATTCATCAACGCCGCCGGCGAGACGGTGCCGTGCAACAACACGCTCATCGTCTGCACCTCGAACGTGGGCGCCGAGGTGTACCGCGAGGGCACCATCGGCTTCAGCGCGCGGCGGGGGGACGACGAGCTGATCGGCGAGATCGACCGCCGCATCGCGAGCACCTTCCGCCCGGAGTTCTTGAACCGCTTCGACGGGCTGTGCCACTTCCGCCCGCTGGGGAAGGTAGAGATTCGCCGCATCGCTCAGCGCGAGGTGGGCCGGGTGCTCGAGCGCGAGGGCATTCGCGCGCGCCAGCTCGACGTCGAGGTGGCCCCGGAGGTGGTGGAGCTGCTGGTGGACCGCGGCTACTCGCCGTCGCACGGCGCGCGCTTCCTGCAGCGGGAGATCGAGAAGACGCTGACCGCGGCGCTGGCAGTGGAGATCGCCCGCCGGCCACTGCCCCCGGGCACGCCGGTGAAGGTGGTGGCGCACAAGGGCACGGTGCACGCGGTGGCCGAGCCGAAGGTGACACGCGAGCGGGAGCCGACGGCGCAGGGGCAGCTCCCCGCGGCGAGCGGCCAGGTGACGCGCAAGAAGTTCGACCAGAAGACGCTCACCCAGGAGGCCGAGGCCTACGTGGGGCGCGCGGCGGCGGTGGCGAGCGCGGCGAAGCGGCCCGAGCTGGAGTCGCGGCGCCGCGAGCTGCTCGCGCAGAGCCAGTCGCCGGGATTCTGGGACGACGGTGAGCGCGCAGCCGCGGTGTTGCGCACCTTCCGCGCGATGGACGCGCAGCTCGGTGAGCTCGATCGGCTCCGCGAGCTGTGCCAGGTGGCGCGGCGCCGGGCCCGCGACGCGAAGGGCGAGCTGGCGCTGGCGGGCGCGGTGCGAGCGGTGGAAGAGGCCGCGCGCGAGGTGCGGCTCGCCGAGGCCCGCGTGGCCGCCGGTGGCTCGAAGGACGTCGACGATGCGTGGCTGGAGATCCAGGCCGCGGGCAACGGTGACGCCGGAGAGTCGTGGGTACGCGAGCTGGTGACGTTGTACCGGGGCTGGGCCGAGCGGCGCGGCTACGAGGTGAAGGCGGTGGCTGAGGGCAGTGAGCCCTTCCGCGCAGTGCTGCACCTCCACGGGTCGGGGGTGTACGGGTTCCTCTCGGGAGAGCGCGGCACGCACCGGCGCATCGACGACGACGCACGGCTGTCGGCGTACGTGCGGCTGTACCGGCCGTCGGCTTCCGAGGTGGAGGTGCCCGACACGCTGCGCCTCGAGGGTCGCGAGGTGAAGCGGCGCCAGGGGCGCTTCGTGGAGAAGGTGGCCGCGGAGGTTTCGGCGCGCGACGAGAAGACCGGGCGCGAGGTGACGTTGGCCGGCTCGCAGGGCGTGCTGGAGCTCAAGTCGCTGACGATGACCATCCTCAACGGCCAGGGCGAGGGCGGCGTCGAGGTGCGGCGGTACTTCGTCGGCAAGAGTCCGCGCGTCGAAGATCCACGCACCGGCGAAGGGTCGCCGCGCGTGAAGGACGTGATGCGCGGCGAGATCGACCTCTTCATCGCCGCGTGGATCACCCGCCCGCCCGACTCGGTGGAGTAGCGCTCAGCGCCAGCGGGGGAACAGCTCGTGCGGCCGATCGGGGCTGGTGCGCGGGTTGTCGGCGCGGAGGTCGGTCCACGTCCACAACGCGCCAGCGCCCTCGAACAAGCCGAAGAGCAGGAGCACCGGCGGCGCCCACTGCAGCGCGACGAGCAGCACGATGAGCCCGACCGCCAGCAGCCGCGTGCTGACGCTCCAGCG
>JBBRUE010000101.1:0-12517 GCA_038248085.1 Myxococcales bacterium
CCCGCCTGGCCGACGCGCGTGAAAGCGCAACTGACCCAACTCACGACAGCGCGTCATCCCCAGCGATCCGAATTGCGCGCCCTTCGGGCTGGCACGGCGGGTGCTCACGCGCCGCACCAATGATTCGCGCAATGGCAGCAATGGTGGTGGTGGGACTGGCAGCCGGGTGCGGAGCGGAAGGGGTCGCGACCGCCCCGTTGACGCGGGCGATCGATCTCTCGGAGGCGGCGCGCCAGCAGGCGGTCATCGAAGCGGCGACCCAGCAGTTCGAGGTGGCGGTCAAGGCGCCGTTCCTGGTCGAGCAGGGCATGACGGTGCGCGGCCTGGCTCGCGCGGCGACGAAGGCCACGGCGCGCCCCGCGAAGGGCCTGGTGAAGACGCCGGCCGACCTGCACGCGTCCCGCTACGACCCCACGGCGAACGCGTCGGCGAAGCTCGAGTTGATCAACGGCAAGGTCGTCTACACGGCGGTCGCCTCGGCCGATGACGCGTCGGGCGCGGTCCTCTCCGACGGCCACACGCGGTGGGTAGTGAGCTACGAAGTCGAAGCGATGCTCACGCCTGACGGCGAGCTGAAGGACTTCGTCTTCCACCGGCTCGGCGAAGCGCGGCGCTCCGGGAACTGAGCGAAGGCCCCGCCCTCCCCGCGCCCAGCGGCTAAGGTCGCGCCCGCGATGACCTGGGGGGTGCACATATTGGCAGCAGCCTCCGGGCTGGTGGTCATCGCGCTCGCGCTCAGCAGTGGTCAGGGAAGCCCCCTGCGCCGGCCCCTGGCGATGCTCGCCGCCGACCAGTTCGCCTGGAACGCGGCCGCGGTCGGCAGCGAGGTCACCGGGCTCCACACCTACGGGCTGCTCGGCGCCATCGCCGCCGCGATGTTCCCCCCGGTCGCGCTGCACTTCGTGCTCACCTTCCTCGGGCGCACGCGGCAGTTGCGCTGGCTGCTGTGGGGCACCTACGGCGTCTTCGGCCTGCAGGCGCTGCTCCCCGCGCTCGAGTTCGTCGCACGACGCGAGCTGGTGCCCGGGGGCCTGGGGACCTTCGCGGTGCTGCTCCTGGTCTCGAGCCTGCCCCTGGCCGGCACGGCGATGGTCCTGGTCGTCAACCACCTCCGCACCGCGGGCTCGGAGCTCGAGCGGCTGCGCAGCCGCGTGCTGCTGGTGGCGTTGATCACCATGACGGCGCTGCTGGTCACCGACGAGCTGGCAGACCTCGAGTTCCCCGTGCCGCGCCTGGCGACGCTGGGGAGCTTCACCTTCAACGTCCTGCTCACCCACCTGACGCTGGGCCTGGGCCTGTTCAAGAGCCCGCGCCCGGGCCGAGTGGCGCTGGGACAGTCGGTGGTGATCGGCCTGTTCTTCGCCGTCTGCTACCTCGCGGTGTTCACCACCTTCAGCGCCCAGACCACGGTGCTGATCACCGCGCTGACCGCGCTGTCCCTGGTGCTCGCGGTGCTGGGGTGGCTCTTCATCACCTCTACCAACGCCGCCCGCGCCGGGCTCGAGCGCTTCGCCTCGATGGGGCGCTTCTCGGCGCAGATGGCGCACGACCTGAAGAACCCGCTCGCCGCCGCGAAGGGCGCCGCCGAATACCTCGTCGAGGAGATGCGCCGCGCCGGCGGAGGCCCCAACCACGAGTTCGCCCAGTTGGTGGTCACCCAGCTCGACCGGCTCCACACCGTCATCGATCGCTACCAGCGCCTCTCGAAGCTCGAGCCGCAACTGTCCAACCTCGACGCCAACGCGCTGGTGACGAAGGTGCTCTCGCTGCAGCGCTTCGCGGCCGAGGGCAACATCACCATCGACACCAGGCTCGAGACCCCCGCCCCGCACTTCCAGGGCGACGCCGACCTCCTCGCGTCCGCGCTCGAGAACCTGGTGAAGAACGGGCTGGAGGCGATGCCCAGGGGCGGCACGCTCACCGTGTCTACCGCGGTGACCGTCGAGCACGACGACCCGCGCCTCGTCCTCTCGGTCACCGACACCGGCGTGGGCCTCGACGCCCGCGCCCTCGAGCAGGCCTTCGAGCTCTTCTTCACCACCAAGGCCACGGGCAGTGGGCTGGGCCTGGCCTTCGTGCGCCAGGTCGCCCGTGCCCATGGTGGTGACGCCGCCCTCACTTCCCGCGAAGGTGCGGGCACCACCGTTTCTCTGTTGCTCCCGCTGTCCCCGGTGATCTCCCGATGAGCGAACTCCTCGTAGTCGACGACGATGAAGCGGTTGGCAAGGTGCTGGCGGCGCTGCTGGCGCAGGACGGCCACAAGGCCACCTGGGTCGCCTCGGCCGAGGCCGCGCTCGCCACGCTCGAGAAGCGGGTGTTCGACCTCGTGGTCTCCGACGTGCGCATGCCGGGCCTCTCGGGCCTCGAGCTGCTCAAGCTGCTGCGCGTCAAGTCGCCGGAGCTCCCGGTGATTCTCCTCACCGCCCACGGCACCGTGCCGATGGCCGTCGAAGCGATGCGCGAGGGCGCCGCCGACTTCATGCTCAAGCCCTTCAACCGCGAAGAGGTGCTCTTCGTGGTGAACAAGACGCTCCGCGGCTCGGAAGGTGAGCGCAGCGCCCCGCCCCGCACCGCCCCGGCGAAGGTCGAGAACGCCGACGGCATGATTGGCAAGTCGGCCTCCCTCGAAGAGGCGCGCGGGCTCATCCGCCAGGCGGCGCCGAGCATGGCCACGGTGCTGGTCCTCGGCGCGACGGGCACCGGCAAGGAGCTGGCCGCCCGCGCGCTGCACGCCCTCTCGCCCCGCAAGGCCGCGCCGTTCGTGCGGGTCAACTGTGGCGGGCTGCCGGAGAACCTCTTCGAGTCGGAGCTCTTCGGCTACGAGAAGGGCGCGTTCACCGGCGCCGTCGCGCGAAAGCCGGGCCGGGTGGAGCTCGCCGAGGGCGGGACGCTCTTCCTCGACGAGGTAGGCGAGCTCTCGCCCGCCTCGCAGGTGAAGCTGCTGCGGCTGCTGCAGGAGAAGGAATACGAGCGGCTGGGGGGCACCGAGACGATCAAGGCGAACGTGCGCGTGGTCGCCGCGACGCACCGCCAGCTCCCCGACATGGTGAAGGCCGGGACCTTCCGCGAAGACCTCTTCTACCGCCTCAAGGTCGTGTCCATCCTGCTGCCCCCGCTCCGGGCGCGGCCCGATGACCTCGAGCTGCTCACCCGCCACTTCGTGTCCACGCTCGGCGCGCAGAACGGCCGCCCGAAGGCGTCGCTCACCCCCGAGGCGATGGCGCTGGTCTCGTCACAGGAGTGGCCGGGCAACGTGCGCCAACTGCAGAACTTCGTCGAGGGGCTGATGGTGCTGGCCCCCCCCGGTGAGCTCATCGACGCCGCGACCGTCACCCGGGAGCTCGCGCGCTCCGGCATGAGCGCGCGGACCCCGGAGAGCGCCGGATCAGCTGACTCGTTGCCCGAGCGCCGCAAGGACGCCGAGCGCCAGGCCGTCGAAGAAGCGCTGACCAAGGCGCGCGGCAACCGCTCGGTCGCCGCGCGCATTCTCGGGGTCAGCCGCCGCACGCTGTACAACAAGCTCGAGGCCCTGGGCCTGATGGACCCGCCGGCCTGACGCCCGGCTTCCGGGGCTTCTCGCTCGTGCCGGGACTCACCGTCTGGGTATGGTGACCCCATGACGTCGTGCCGCGCGCTGCTCATCGTCCCCCTCGTGATGCTCGCCTGTGGCCAGTACACAGGCCCCCAGGCCAACGCGACGTACTTCTGGCAGATCAAGACGAGCACCGTGGACTTCGGCGCCTGCAGCGACGCCGAAGACTTCCGCATGGGCGTCACCCCGGTCACCATCAGTGACAACACCTTCCTCATCTACAAGGTGACCGCCGACGGCAAGAAGGCCGTGACCCAGGCCTGCGACCGGCTCGACAGCGCGACCTGCAGCCCCTCAGACGCCGGGGTGGCCTTCGACATCACGGGCCGGGAGCTCACCTTCACCGAGTCGCAGAAGTCGCCGATCGGCTCTACCGGCTGCTCGCTGCAGCAGACCCAGACCTGGACACTCACCGACGCCACCCGGTTGATGACCCTCGACATCGCCAACGTGCTCACGCTCGTCGACTCGCCACCGGCGTGTGATCAAGTCGAGACCGACCTCAAGAAGCGCTCGCCCAACGGGCTGGGCGTCGAGGGCTGCGTCATCACCAGCAAGCTGACCGGCGGCCTCAAGTAGCCCGCAGGCTCACCGCGCCGCGGCGGCGGCCTCGAGGGCGCCCCAGTCGAGTCGCGCGCCGAGCCGCGAGAGCACCGCGTACAACCCGAAGCGCAGCCGCAGCAGGAACAGCAGGTGCGGCGGCAAGCCGAGCGTCATCAGCGCCCGCTTGTCTTTGACGATCTGCCGGGCCTCGATGGCCCCGTCGGGTGGAATGACCGACGGCCCCGGGGCCAGCATCGGCGCGAAGAAGCTCCGCGCGAAGCGCTCGAGCAGCACCGCCTGCGCCCCCGCCGAGACCCGGAAGCCGAACTGCTGCGCGAGCGCGAGCAGCGCGGCCCGGTCGTCACGCCGGAGCGCGTCGATCATCCCTGCGAAGGCGTCGGTCTGGGCGCGCGAGAAGCGCCGCACACAGCCGAAGTCGTAGAGCACCACCTTCCCTTCACGAAACGCGAAGTTCCCCGGGTGCGGGTCGGCCTGCAGCAGCCCCAGCGCGTGAAAGCCGCCCACCGACGCACGGAACAACGCCGCGCCCGCCCGGTCCCGCTCGGCCTGCGAGGGGTCGCGCGAGAGGAAGACCTCCAGCGGCTCGCCCGGCTCCCAGCGCGTGGTGAGGACCGCGGCGCTCGACCACGCGTCGATGACCTCGGGGACCACGAGCGTGTCGTCGGCCGCCAGCCATGACCCGAAGGCGCGCTGGTGCACCGCCTCCTGCACGAAGTCGCACTCCCCGAGCAGCGCCGCCCGCGCCTCCTCGACCATGCCCTTCGCGTCGGACGCCGCGCCGAGCAGCAGGGTGTTCGCCACGCCCAACCCGCCCATCGCCGTCGAGAAATCGACCTCCAGCGCGCGCTCGATGCCCGGGTGGCGCACCTTCACCGCCAGGGGCCCGAGGTCCGGCAGGCGCGCGCGGTGCACCTGCCCGATGCTCGCCACCGCGAAGGGCTTCGGGTCCATCGCCGCGAGCAGCACCGCTGCCTTCGGCCCGAACGCGTCCACCAGCACCTGGCGCACGGCCGCCGCCTCGCTCGCCGGGGCCTGCCGCTGCAGCACCGCGAGCAGCGCGCGCACCTCGGGCGGCAGCGACGGGTCGATGAAGCTCATGATCTGCCCCAGCTTCATGCCCAGGCCCTTGAGCTCGCCCAGGCGCGTGGTGAGCCGCCGAATCGCGGCGACGTCGATCGCTCCGTCGCGGCTGCCCAGCAGCGTGGTGGCCAGCCCCAGCGCCGAGCGCCCCGTGTTGAACAGGCGGCCGAACCGGGAGGTCGACACGGCCTGCTCCCGGCCCACCAACTCCAACCCAAAGTCTTCGTCCGGGGTCATCGCGCGCCTCATCTTGTGAGAGTGACTCTCACTTGATAGTCAGGTCGTCATGAAGCCGCAAGTCAGCGACGGCCGGGTGCGCCGGCGCCTCACCGCCATGCGCCGCGTGCAGGACACCGCCCTCGCCCTCTTCGAGAGGCGCGGCTTCGACGCGGTCACGGTCGAGACGGTCGCCCGCGCCGCCGAGGTGGGCGTGGCCTCGGTGTTCCGCAACTTCGGCACCAAGGAACGGCTCGTGCTGTGGGACGAGTACGACCCGCTGCTCTTTGCGGCGGTAGCCGCGCACCTCGCGTCGAAGCCGCCGCTCCAGGCGATGGGCCAAGGCGTGAGTGACGCGCTCGGCGCGATCTACGACGTCGATCGAGACCGGGTGTTGCGCCGCACCGAGCTCATCGCGAAGACGCCCGCGCTCCAGGCCGCCAGCCGCGCCGAACTGCACGCGCTGCGCGAGGGCTTGAACCGCGTGCTCGCGCCGAAGGTCACCAACCGGCTCGAGCGCGAACTGCTGTGCGCGGTCTTCGGCGCGACGCTCGAGGTGTCGGTCGAATGCTGGCGTCGGGAACGCGCGCGGCGACCGCTGGCGAAGATCCTCCGCGCCGCGTTCCAGCATGTCGGGCGGCTCGGCTGAGCGTATGGTGCCCGCCATGAAACTCGCGCGCCTGGCGTTGCTGGTCCTCGTTACCACCCCGCTGGCCCACGCGGCCGAAGACTGTGCGCTCGACGCGAAGACCCTTCGCGCACAGTTCGCCGCGAAGCTGCCCGCGGGGTTCAAGCTCGTCTCCACGAAGAAGGAGAAGCGCCTCATCACCCAGGTGCTCAAGATGCCCGAAGGCTACGAGGTGACCCTCACCCTCGGGGGCTGCGCGCACCTCGGGTACACCATCGCCATCAAGGGCGCGACGCTCACCCCCAAGACCGTCGGCGCCGAGCTGGTGGCGGTGAGCAAGCGGGTGCTGCCGAAGCTCCCGATGGACAAGGACGCCACCGTCGACCCCGGCCGTTTCCTCAAGGCGCTCGACGAGGCGAACATCGTCGCCATGCCCTCGCAGCTCCCGTGCGGTGATGCGACCTGCACGCTGTCCATCGACGCCGAAGAAGTGAAGGCCCCGCTGAAGGGCAAGAAGCCGAAGAAGGGCGAGCCCGTGAAGGAGCCCGTCGGCGTGCTCAAGCTGTCGTACGACTTCGCGCTGTAACCCCGACGAAACCACCGCACCCACGAGCGCCGTCTCACCCCGCCGCACCCCTCCACCCCGGAACCCCTCCATGCGAAACCGCTGGCTCCCGCTGTGCTGTGCCCTGCTGCTCAGTGCCCCCGCCGCCCACGCCTTCTGTGGCTTCTACGTCTCGAGCGCCGGGGCCGAGTTGTTCAACGACGCCACCATGGTGGTGTTGATGCGCGAGGGCACCCGCACCGTGCTCTCGATGCAGAACAACTACCGCGGCCCGCCGTCCGACTTCGCGCTGGTCATCCCGGTGCCGGTCGTCCTCAAGAAGGAGAACGTCAAGACGCTGCCCAGGGAGGTCTTCGCGCGCGTCGACACCCTCGCCTCGCCGCGCCTGGTCGAGGACTACGAGCCCGGCGAGTGCCCGCCGATACAGCCGGTGCCCAGCTCGATGCCCAGCTCGGTGCGCATGGAGACCGGCGGCATGCCCCGCGACCTCGGCGTGAAGGTCGAGGCGAAGTTCGACGTCGCCGAATACGAGATCGTCATCCTCTCGGCGAAGGACGCGCTCGGCCTCGACATCTGGCTCAAGGAGAACAAATACAAGATCCCCGCCAACGCCGAGCCGCTCCTCAAGCCGTACGTCCAGAACAACTGGAAGTTCTTCGTCGCCCGCGTCAACGCGAAGAAGGTCACCTTCGTCGACGGCCAGGCAGTGCTCTCGCCGCTGCGCTTCTTCTACGACTCCGAGAAGTTCGAGCTCCCGGTGCGCCTGGGCCTGGTCAACAGCAGCGGCACGCAAGACCTCATCGTGCACATCATCTCGAAGACGCGCTTCGAGCTCGCCAACCGGAAGAACGCGCTGGTCCCGACCAACCTCCAGCTCACCGAGGCCGCGCAGCCGGTGTTCGGCGGCTTCTACGCCGAGCTGATGGATCGCACCTTCAAGGCCAACGAGGGCGCGGCGATCACCGAGTTCGCGTGGAAGGGCGCGCTGCCTCCGCCGACGGTGATGGTGGGTGGCATCTACGGCGTGACCTGCGACCCCTGCCCGCCCCCCAGCCCGGTCGACGACCCGCTCGCGAGGTACCTCGGCGCCGACGCGCTGCCCGGCATCAAGACCGACGAGGACATCGCGAAGTACGTGCGCGAGGCGACGCTGACGCGCCTCCACCTCCGCTACACCAAGGAGTCGCTCAACGACGATCTCGTCTTCGCCGCAGCCGGGCCCATCGCCGGCGGCGTGCCCGAGGTGCCGAAGGCCGGGCCCGCGAAGGAAAACCGCTTCCAGGGTCGGTACGTGGTGACGCACCCCTTCAACGTCAACCAGTGCTACCGCCGCTACATGGGTCGCGGCATGGCGGGTTCCATGGCCCCGGTACAGACCGCGCTCGCTGGCACCGGGGGAAACCAGGCCGCGAAGACGAAGCTCACCGCGCCCTTCCTCAGCTACCTCAAGAGCGACATTCCCGAGCTCGGGCTCCTGGCGCCCGCGGGCGCGAAGAAGCTGGCGCCGAAGAAGTAGCCCGTCAGGCCAGCCAGCCGCGGACCTTCTCGTACACCTCGGGCCGGCTCAGCAGGTCGAGGTGGTTGAGGCCCGAGACGAGCGCCTGGTGCGACTCGGGGAAGCGGAGCGAGAGGTGCGCCGCGTCGTGGCGCCCCAGCGCGCTGTCGACCGGGACCAGGCCGTCGCCGAGGGGGCGCGCGGTGCCCGCGGGGGACGTGCTGGCGGCGAGCGCGTAGCACTCCACGCCCGCAGGGAGCTGCAGCTCGGCACGCGGGTCGCTCCCGTGGGCGAAGCGATCGCGGCCTTCCCAATGTTCGTCGAGGGTGTTGCCGAAGCGCAGGTCGGTCACGCCCGCGCTGCGCAGCCGGGCGAGGCGCGCGAGCGGGGCGCTGTACCGGCTGACCCCGAGGAGCAGGTGGGCCCAGTTGCCGCCACGCTCGAGCGGCGCTCCATGGTGGGGAGTGCCCAGGGTGACGAGCTTGGTGAGCTTGCGGCGCCACGCGTGGGCCTCGCCGAGGTGACACGCGCTGCGCGCCACCAGCCCGCCCATGCTGTGGCAGAGGAGCACGAGCTGCGACACCTCCGTGGGCCACTGCGCGACGAGGTCCTCGAGCAACGCATCGAGCGCGCGCCCGTTCGTCGAGATGTGCAGGCCGCTGTTGTAGTGGGCGTAGATCGGCGTGAAGCCGAGGTCGCGGGCCAGCGCGGCGCCGTGATCGTGGCCTTCGCGGTTCCATTGCAGGTCGTTCATGCACGAGCCGTGAACCAGCACGAGGAGCTTGCCACCGGCGTTCGGGAACACGGTGCGCAACGCCTCGCGCTCGAGCTCCAGGGGCTGCCCCTCGTGGCGGAGCCGGGGTTCGATGGCCAGCGGGTTCCCGGTCTCGGCGAGGTGATCACCCACCACGCCGTTGAGCACCCCGAGCACCGCTTCGCGCTCGGGACCGGGCGAGCTCTCCCCGAGCAGTGACGAGAGCGGCGAGAGGGCGGCCTCGAGCGTCGTTCCCACCAGCCGGGTCACGCCGCGGATGCTCCCGTAGACCAGCGAGTTGAGCAGCCGGGCCGGGCCCGCGAGCGGCTTGCCGAGGACCGCCGGACCGCTGGCGATGGTGGTGTGCATCGCCTCGACCACCTCGGTCACGCGCTGCGTGGCGTCGACGGCGAGGCGGCTGACGGCGCGGAGATCATCGGCGTGCTTGCGGGTCTTTTTCGTCACGGCGGTGATGGTAACCGCACGCGGGCTTCGATGCTGGCCATCCCGGACTCGCCGTGGGCCGGGCCTGCTGCCGCGCGAGACGCGCTCTCGCGACCCGCTCAGTTGCGTTCGTGCGCAGAGAGGAGGGCGAAGATCGACTCCTTCACGTCCTCCGGGCAGAGCGTCTCCACCACGCTCGCGGTGCCCCCGAACGTGTCCCCGAACGCGATCGCCGCGCCAGCAGCGAGGAGCTGCCGCACGAGGTTCTCCCGACCGTTCGAAGCGGCGATCTGCAGCGGGGTGAGGCCGAGTGACCCGACGACGTTGACGCGCGCCCCCAGTCCCAGCAGCACTTCCACCATCGCGGCATTGCCGAGAGTGACCGCATCACACAGCGGGCCACCGCCCTCCGCGTCGACATCGAAGCCCTGGCTGGCGAGGAAGCGCACGGCGTCCGGGAAGTCTTCGACCACCAGGAACTGGAGCAGCGGCTCACCAAGCCAGCGGGATCCACGAAGCTCCGGATGCTGGCTCAACACCTGCGTCGCCTTCGCTTGGTCCTGGACGCAGGCGTCGACGAACTCCCCGACCAGCCGCTTCCACTCCGCATCAGCGTCACTCACGGCGACTCACTTCTGGAGCGCCGAGAGGAGCCGCTGCACGTGCGGCCACCACTGGTTGAACGACGCGACCGCACTCCCGAGAACGACGCCCAGCAGCAACGCCACGCCCCACCGCGGCCCCCGCACCACCGAGAGTTCCTGCGGTGAGAGTTGCGAGGGCTGGGTCAGCTCGGTGTGCGAGAGCCGCGCGAGGGCTTCGCTCTCGGTGATCCGCTTGCGCGCGCGCAGGAAGGCCACCAGCACCGCGGAAGGGGAGCGGTCCATGCGCGCCAGCAACGCCTCGAAGGCCCGGCGCAGCGCGGTCGCGTCGGCGAAGCGCTTCTGGGGATCGCGCGCCATCGCCTTCTCGATCAACTCCACCAGGCCCTTCGGCGCCTTCGGGGCGGCGCGCGAGAGCTTCTCCTTCTGCCCGGTCGTGACCTTCGCGAAGACCTCGCCGGGGTTCGCGCCGGTGAACGGCCGCTTCCCGGCCAGCGCCTCGTAGAGCATCACCCCCAACGAGTAGATGTCGGAGCGCGGGTCGACCAGCCCGCCGGTCACCTGCTCGGGCGACATGTACGACGGCGTGCCGACCGCCATGCCGGTGCGGGTGAGGCGATCGAGGTCCTCCTGCTGGGCGATGCCGAAGTCCATCAGCTTGGTGTCGCCCCACGAGTTGAGCATCACGTTGCCGGGCTTTAGATCGCGGTGCACCACGCGGTGGAAGTGCGCGTGCTCGAGCGCCGAGGCGAGCTGCAGGCCGATCACCGCCACCGCGTCGGGTGGCAACGGGGCCTCCTTGATCAGCTCACCCAGCGTCGGCCCGTCGACCAGCTCCATCACCATGTACAGGCCGTCGTTCTTCTCGACGAGATCGTAGAGGGTGACGATGTGCTGGTGGCGGAACCCCGCGAGCGCCATCGACTCGCGCTTGAAGCGGGAGAGCTGCTCGAGGTTCTTCGCGGCGTCGGGGGTGAGCTCTTTGATCGCCACCTCGCGCTGCAGCCCCTCGTGGAGGCCGCGGTACACCTGCGCCATGCCCCCCTTCCCCAGGGGCCCGAGGATGCGGCAGTCGCCCACTTTCCGAATCGCCATCGCGCCCTCCCCGGAGGAAACGGCGAACGTAGCGCAGGTGCGTGGTGCGGCGGGCTATTGCTCGAGCCACACCTCGACCGCGAGCCGCTCGGTCGCTCCCGGGGCGACGTACAGGCGCGCCGGCTTCGCGCCCTGCGCCGTCCACGGCTCGACACACACGAAGGGCTGCCCTGGCAGCGTCCACAGCACGAGCGTGCTGAACTGTTCGGTCCAGGTCAGGCGCACGCGCGAGCCGTCACCGCGGTGCAGCGTCGTGCCCCCGGCGTCGAAGGGCGTGAAGTGGAGATCGACCTCAGCGCCGGAGAAGTCGACCCGCTCGATGGTTCGTTCGGACTGGGTGGTGTTGTCGAAGGCCTTCCCGCGCGCGCCCTCGACCTGCACCTGCGCTTTGTCGCCCACGCGAAAGTAGGGGTGAATGCCGAAGTGGAGCGGCATCGGCGCCTCGCCCCGGTTGTGAAACGCCCACTCCAGCAGCATGCGCCCGGCGTAGAGGCTCACCGCGAAGCGCGCCTCGAAGCGGTGCGGCCAGGCGGCGAACGTCTCGTCGGAATCGATAAGCCGGCACTCGAGCCGCGCGGTGTCTTCATCGGCGACGGCCGAGCTCACTTCCCACGCGAGACGACGCGCGAAGCCGTGCTGGGGAAGCGGGCTCCCGGGAGGCGCCTTTCCCGCGAAGGGGAAGAGCTGGGGCACGCCTCCGCGCACGTTCCTGGAGGCATCGAGCAGCGTCGCCTCATCGAGGTACAGCACCGGCACGCCGGCGCTGACGAAGGCGGTGACCAGCCCCCCACGAGAAGGAACGACCTCGACGGAACTCAGGCCGTCCACCAGGCGCCAGCGCGTCAGCGGACCTTCGACCTTCTCGATGAGGGGCATGGGCGAACCCTAGTCACTCAGTGCCCGCGGCAATGGCCTCAGCTCACCCAGATGATGGTCTCGGTGAGCGAGTACCACCCGTTCACCTGTGGCCCGTAGCGCGCCTCGATCGCCTGGCGCTTGAGCTTGAGCGTCGGGGTCAACAGCCCGTTGTCGACGGTCCACTCCTCGCGCATGACGATCAGTTTCTCGAGCTGCTCGTGCGGGTCGAGCTTCGCGTTGAGCTGGGTGCGGTGCAGCTCGAGCAGCTTCGTGAGCTCTGCCCTGTCGGCTCCGGCCACGACCTGCTTGCGCAGGTGCTCCGCCAGCACCACGAGCGCGAACGGCTGGGCGAGGTTCGCCCCCGAGACGCAGGCCTGCTCCAGTTCCCCGCGGGCCAGGAGCTGGTTCTCGATCGGCGCCGGGGCGACGTACTTCCCCTTGCTGGTCTTGAAGAGCTCCTTGACCCGGCCGGTGATGCGCAGTCGGCCAGCGGGGTCGAGCTCCCCCCGGTCGCCGGTGTGCAGAAAGCCCTCGGCGTCGATGGTCTGGGCCGTGAGCTCCGGGTTCTTGTAGTACCCGAGCATCGTGCCCGGGCTCTTCACCAGCACCTCGCCGGTCTGCGCG
>JBBRUE010000102.1:0-12482 GCA_038248085.1 Myxococcales bacterium
CTACGCCTTCAGCTACCCCTCGAAGTACCTCGGGCTGCACCCCACCACGTGCTCCAGCGTGTTCTCGGTCATCCCCTTTCTCGAGCTGGAGTTCGGGGTGTGGCACGTGATGGGCGGGTTCCGGGCGCTCGCGCAGGGCATGAAGAAGGCGGCGGAGGACCTCGGTGCGAAGTTCCGCATGTCGTCGCCCGTCGCGCGCGTGCTGGTGGAGAACGGCAAGGCGGTGGGCGTCGAGCTGCAGTCGGGCGATCGCCTCTTCGCCGAGGTGGTGGTGGTGAACGCCGACCTGCCCTACGCGGCGCACACGCTCATCGACGAGTCGTGGCGCAAGGGCACGCGGCTGTCGAACGCGTCGCTCTCGAAGGCGAAGTACTCGTGCAGCACCTTCATGCTCTACCTCGGGCTCGACACGGTCTACCGCGAGCTCCCGCATCACCTCATCTACCTGTCCGACGCCGCGCGCCGCACCGACCGCGACGCGCTGGAAGACCGCCACGCGGACCTCGACGACCCGCCGTTCTACGTCGTCAACCCCAACGTGACCGATGCCACCGGCGCTCCCGAGGGGCACTCGGCGCTCTACGTGCTGGTGCCAACGCCGAACACGAACGGCGCGCACGACTGGAAGCAGATCGAAGCCGAGCTGACGAAGAAGGTGCCTGGCTGGCTGGCGAAGGTCGGCATGAAGGACGTCGAGAAGCACATCGTGGCGAAGCGCGCCTTCACCGCCGAGACGTGGCGGGACGACTTCAACGTGCACCGCGGCGCGGTCTTCAACCTCTCGCACACCTGGCTGCAGCTCGGCCCGCTGCGGCCGCGCGTGCAGTCGCCGCACGTCGAGAACCTGTACTGGGTCGGCGGCGGCACGCACCCCGGCTCGGGGCTGCTGACCATCATGGAGAGCGCCAACATCGCGGCGAACTACATCAGCCAGCGCATGGGCCGCGGGCCGATCGCCGACTGGCCGTACGTGCCGCCCGAGGGCAGCCTCCCCACCTCCGACGGCATGCAGGCGCGACGAAGCTGAGCCGCCCGGTCTACGCTGGACGGTTCATGCGCTCACTCCTCGTCGGTTGTGTCCTGGTGGCGTCGTCGGCGCTCGCCCACATCAAGCTGTCGGTCCCGCCTTCGTTCCAGGTCACCGATGCCCTGGGCTCGCCGAACAAGGCGGCGCCCTGCGGGGGCCCGGGGACGGCGACCAACACGGTCACCACCGTGGAGGCCGGCTCGCAGCTCACGGTGACGTGGCTGGAGCCCATTCTCCACCCCGGCCACTTCCGCATCGGCATCGCGACGAACCCCGCCGACTTCGTCACCCCGGTGCCCGTGCTGACCGGCAACGGCACCAACTGCTCGACCGCGCCCATCGCGTCGAGCCCCGCGTACCCGACGATCGCCGACGGGGTGTTCGTACACACCGCCGCGTCACCGACCGGCAGCTGGACGACGACGGTGACGGTGCCGATGGTGAGCTGCGAGAACTGCGTGCTCCAGTTGATGCAGTTCATGTCGTCGCATGGACCGCCGTGTTTCTATTACCAGTGCGCGACGCTGCGCATCGTGATGCCCGACGCGGGCCAGCCGGTGGTCGACGCGGGCATCGTGGATGCGGGTCAGCCGGCGGTCGACGCGGGCACCGATGCGGGAATGAGTGGGTCAGGTGGCGGCGGCGGGAGCTCGCCCCCCGCCTGCGGACCGGCCACGTGCGCGGGCTGCTGCGGCTTCGACGGGCGTTGCCAGGGCGGAATCACCCCGGCCGCGTGTGGAGCGGGTGGCCTTTCCTGCGAAACGTGCTCCGGGCAGAACCCCTGCGAGGCCGGCCAGTGCGCGGCGCCCCGGGGCTGCGGCTGCACCTCGGCGCCGCTCGCGCTGCTGGTGTTCTTCCCGTTGCTCCTGCTGCGGCGACGCGTCGCAGCGCGCTGAAGGCGGCGTCAGCGGTGCCCGTTGCCGGTGCGCCGGTCAGCGAGAGGGAAAGTGCCGGAGGGCCAGCATCACGAGCCCGGTGAGCACGGCCACCGCGCCTCCGATGATCCCGAAGAGCGCCGCGTTCTTCCGCCCGACGGGCGGCGTCGCGTCGGGCGCCACACGCCGGAGTCCCACCGCGCCCACGCCGATCGCCGCGCCGCCGAACGCGAGCGTCGCCGTCGCCCACGCGAACTCCTGGATCCCCTGGGCCGAGGTCGTCCAGCCGAGCCACGCGAGCGGACTCATGACCGCGACGATCGCCAACCCGCGCGCCCACTGGGCCGGCAGGTTGTCGTGCTGCGCCAGCCACGCCTCCGCGAGCTCGGCCTCGGACACCTCCATCTCGAAGAACAACTTCGTGCGCGCGCTGCGCAGCGCGAACACCACGAAGGCGATGGCCACGAGGTTCGGCGGCTGACCCTGCACGAGGCTCAGCAGCACGCCCACCACGGTCACGATGATGAGCGATGGGCGACCCATCCTCGCGCCCGTCCAGAACAACAGGTAGCCGATGCCGCTGAGCACCAGCCCCACGCCGAGGAGCGGCGCCCGGGTGAGCGTGAAGGCACCGCTGGTCAACGCAATCAGCGCGACGAACCCGAAGAACCACGCATAGGCATCGCGCTTGCCCCAGAACCGGTCTCGGTAGGCGCGCGGGTAGTTCACCTCGGGGCGCGCGCCGCAGGTGGTGCAGTACGGCTTGCCGAGGATGGCCTGGTAGTTCTGGGGCGTGAGGAAGAGCCCGCACCGGGTGCACGTTCCCAGCGCCTGCGGAAGCGCGGGGCCCGCGTCGACCGACGCCTCGGGTGACTGGTTCCGCTCGGCCTTCGGCGGAGGGGCATCGGCGGCGCGCGCACCGACCGCGTTGAGCAACAACGCGATGGCCTCGTCGTCGAGACCGCGGCTCTTGAGGCGCACCCCGATCGCGTCAGTCGTCGCGCCTGCGCCCTGGAGCGCCACGGCCTCCGCGTAGGGGGTCTGCTCGTCGCTCACGCCAGCACTCTATTCGTGGGAGGGAAGAAGGGTTGCGCGCAAGACGCTGGAGCGACACAGAAGACGCATGTCGGTGCCTGCCTTCTCGTCGCGCTTCGTCCGTTCGCTGCCCGGAGACTCCAGCTCGCTCAACCAGCCTCGGCAGGTGCGCGGGGCGTTGTGGTCCCCGGTAGAGCCGACGCCGGTGGCCGCGCCGAAGCTGCTCTCGTGGAGCCCGGAGGTCGCCGCGCTCCTCGGCCTCGACGAGACACAACTCGTCGAGCTGCTGCCGGTGCTCGCCGGCAATGCCCCGCCGCCGGGGGTCACGCCCTTCGCGGCCAACTACGGCGGCCACCAGTTCGGTCACTGGGCAGGCCAGCTCGGGGACGGCCGCGCCATCGGCCTGGGCGAGCTCAACGGGCTCGAGCTCCAGCTCAAGGGAGCGGGCCCGACGCCGTACTCGCGCCGCGGTGATGGGCGCGCGGTGCTGCGCTCGTCGATCCGCGAGTACCTCTGCAGCGAGGCGATGCACCACCTCGGGGTGCCCACCACGCGGGCGCTCTCCCTGGTGCAGACCGGAGACCTCGTGGTGCGCGACATGTTCTACGACGGCCACGCGGCGCCCGAGCCAGGGGCCATCGTGTGCCGAGTCGCGCCGAGCTTCTTGCGCTTCGGGAACTTCGAGTTGTGCACGGCGCGAGAGGACGTCGAGCTGCTCCGCGGGCTGGTCGACTTCACCCTGGCCCACTACTTCCCGGGGCTGCACTCGGCAGAAGAGCTCCTCCTCGAGGTCGCGCGCCGCACCGCGCGGCTCATGGCGCACTGGCAAGCGGTCGGCTTCGTGCACGGCGTGATGAACACCGACAACATGTCGATCCTCGGGCTCACCATCGACTACGGGCCCTATGGGTGGATCGACGACTTCGACGCCGGGTGGACGCCGAACACCACCGACGCCGAGCAGCGGCGCTACCGCTACGGCAACCAGCCGAACATCGGGCTGTGGAACGTGGAGCGGCTCGGGGTGGCGCTCCTGCCGGTGCTCGGTGACGACGAGTCGAAGGTCGAAGCGGCGCTGCACGCGTACCAGCGCGCGTTCGAAGACGAAGCGGGTCGGCGCTTCACCGCGAAGCTCGGGCTGACGCCGCGCGAGGGCACGGTCGAGTTGGTGCACGGCCTCTTCTCGTGGCTCGCCCGTGAAGAGACCGACATGACGGTCTTCTTCCGGGCGCTCGCCCGGGTGGTCCCCTCAACCGAGCCGACGGCGTTCCCCGACGTGCTGCGTGACGCCTTCTATGGCACGCCCGGCGAGGCGCACCTGCGCGCGGGGCTCGAGTGGCTGCAAGCGTGGTGGCGCCAGACGCGCAACGAGACGGTCTCTCCTGCCGAGCTCGTGACGCGGATGAACGCGGCGAACCCGAAGTACGTGCTGCGGAACTACCTCGCGCAACAGGCCATCGACGCGGCGCACGCCGGTGACGCCAGCCTGGTCGACGAGCTGCTCGACGTGATGCGGCGGCCGTTCGACGAGCAGCCGGGCCGGGAACGCTTCGCCGGAAGGCGGCCCGACTGGGCGCGCTCGAAGCCGGGGTGTTCGGCGCTGTCCTGCAGCTCGTGAATGCTACGTTTTCCCTCGTGACGTTTTCGATCGAGCTGGGGGCCGTCTCATGACGCGGGTGTTGACGCTCCCGGGGTGGACTGGATCGCCGGCGGGGCACTGGCAGTCACACTGGGAGCGCCTCGACGCGCGCATCGTTCGGGTCGAGCAGGACGACTGGGAGACGCCTGATCGCGCGGCGTGGGTCGCCCGGTTGCGCACGACGCTCTCGAGCGCAGCGCCGACGGTGCTGGTGGCGCACAGCCTCGGCGCCATTCTCGCGGTGCACGCCGCGAAGGATGCGCCCGGTGTCATCGGGGCGTTGCTGGTCGCGCCGGCCGACGTCGAGGTCGAGACGTTGCCCGCGTCGGTGCGCACCTTCGCGCCCGTTCCGCAGGAGCCGCTCCCCTTCCCCGCCATTCTCGTCGCCAGCAGCAACGACGCGTACCTGCCGCTGCCTCGGGCGCGAGCGTGGGCCAGCGCGTGGGGGGCGCGGCTCGTCGAGGTCGGGGCCCAGGGCCACCTCAACACCGCCTCGCAGCTGGGCACCTGGCCCGAAGGCCGCGCGCTGCTCACGGAGCTCTGCGCGCGCGCGCCATTTGCGCTGGACCCGCGGCTCCAGAGAGACACCCACCTCGTCGGCGAGAGCCCGTCGTCGCTGTTGCTGCTGATGGATGACGCGCGCGACCCGTGGTTCATCCTCGTCCCGAAGCGCAGCGCGGTGACCGAGCTGTTCGAGCTGACGGAAGCGGAGCAGCTCGCGGTGTCGAGCGAGAGCGTGCTGCTGGCCGGGGCGATGTCGACCGTCTTCCGCGCGGACAAGATGAACGTCGGAGCGCTGGGCAACGTGGTGCGGCAGCTCCATGTGCATCACGTCGCGCGGAGGCTCGCAGACCCCGCGTGGCCGGGGCCGGTGTGGGGGCATTCACCGCGCGTCGAGCGGAGCGCGGGTGAACGGGCGGTGATCGTCGAGCGCCTGTTCAGCGCGCCGGGCCTGGCGACTCGTTTCCACCGGGCCTGAGTCCCCCGCGCTACTCGGCGTGGGTCGGGTCGCGCACGAGGCGGAGGAACGCCTTGAGTCCTCCGATGACTTCGCGGTTGTCGGTGAGTCGATCGAGCGCCTCGTCGAACTTGCGCGCGACGGTGTCGAGGCGCCGGTGCGCGAGCGCGAGCTGGGAGATCGACTTCTCCTCGAGGTCCTCGAGCTTCCGGGTGAGCTCGCGGTGGGCTTCGTGCTGCGCCTCCCCCTGCAGCCGGGCCGCCTCGACGTCGCGAATCAACTTCGCCACGTCTTCGCGCGGGTACTTCACCTCTTCGAGCACGTCGGTGAGCTGCCGCCGCATGAAGCGGTAGTACTCGACGCCCGGACGGAAGAGCGTGCTGAGCAGGAACAGGGCGCCGAAGGCCGAGCCGAGCGGTTCGCCGGACAGCCACGACGCCAGCGCCAGCAACGCGGCCGAGGCGAAGTGCAGCCCGAGCGAGACGCGGAGCATCCGGCGTGCGACCTGCCGCGTCGACGCCTCGTGCTCGGTCGACACCACCAACCCGCGCTCCCGCGAGCGCTTCATCTCGAACAGCAGGTGGCGCGCCTGGAAGAACAGGTTCCACGGCAGCACCACGATGACCACCAGCCACACCAGGCAGGCGATGCCGATGGCCACCGTCCCCAGCAGCGCGAGGGGAACGTGCAGCACCAGGACCCCGAGGAGCGCCGCGGTCAGCAGCGCCCCGCCAGCGAAGGAGAAGAGTGGTTTCATACGCACCACTCGACTCCAACCACGGCCCTGGTGGATCTCACGAAGGGTCACCGCATCGATTCCGCGCGGTGAGCGATCGCTCAGCCGAACTGCACCGAGCGCCGGGTGAGGGTGCCCATCCAGAACCCCTCGATGGGGAACTGCACGGGGCTGGTGTCGTCCAGCGCGGCGCCCATCGCGACGAGCAAGGGGACGAAGTGCTCGTGCGTGGGGAGTGCGATCTCCACGCCGGGGGCCTGTCGGCGGTACTGCATCAGCGCGTCGACGTCCTTCGTGAACACCGCTTCGGCAACCCACTGGTCGAACTCCGCGGCCCACTGGGGCGTCGGTAGCTTCTCCGACCAGTCCACCTGGCGCAGGTTGTGGGTGAGGAACCCGCTGCCGATGATCAACACGCCCTCGTCGCGCAGCGGGGCGAGCGTCTTCCCGAGCGCGAACAATTCCTTCGGCTCGAGCGTGGGCAGCGAGACCTGCAGCACCGGCACGTCGGCGCCCGGGTACATCGCCACCAGCGGAACGTACGCGCCGTGATCGAGCCCGCGCTTCGGCTCATGGTGCGCGCCGGGCACCAGCGCCTGCACGCGGGCCGCCAGCTCGGGCGCGCCGGGCGCCGCGTACTGCTGCTCGTAGTAGTGCCTGGGGAACCCGGAGAAGTCGTAGATCAGCGGCACCGGCGTGGTGGCGCCGAGGGTGAGCGGCCGCTCCTCCCAGTGGGCCGAGAGCATGAGGATGCTCTTCGGCTTCCCGAGGGCCTGGCCCCAGCGCTTGAGCTCGCCGACCCACGAGGGAAGGTCGAGCAGCGGAGGCGCCCCGTGCGCGAGGAACAACGTCGGAAGTTTCGGACTCATCGGACCCCACTGACACGTGCAGGAATAATCATTCGTGAAACCACTTTCACTCATGCTCCGTATGGGTAGCGTTGCATCGCCTGGGTCAATGACTGACCCGGCCAACTACCCGGAGTTCCACATGAACAAGAAGCTGCTCGGCGCCGTGCTCGGTTCTTTCGTCATCGCTGCCCCCGCATTTGCCGCCGACAAGCCGGTCGAGGCGAAGAAGGAAGACGCCAAGAAGGTCGACGCGAAGAAGAAGACTGACGACAAGAAGGCCGGCGAGAAGTCGTGCTCGGGCGAGAAGGGCTGCTCGGCCGAGAAGATGAAGGAAGGCGCCGCCGAGAAGAAGGACATGAAGGCCGGCGAGAAGAGCTGCTCCGGCGAGAAGAGCTGCTCGGGCAAGAAGTAAGTCTTCCCGGGTTTGCTACACCGACAGGGCGCTCGTCCTCGCGACGGGCGCTCTGTTTCGTTTCACGGTCTCGGAGCGCCACGTGAAGAAGCTGGAAGGCATCGGCATCGGAGTGCGGACGCCCTTCGCGAGCGAGCTGCTGACCACCCGACGGCAGGTCGACTGGCTGGAGTTCATTCCCGAGAACTGGATGTTCTACGGAGGGAAGAAGCGCCGGTTGCTGCGCGAGCTCGCGGAGCGCTTCACCCTGGTACCCCACAGCGTCAGCCTGAACGTCGGTGGGCTCGACCCGCTCGATCCTCGCTTCCTCGATGGGCTCGCCGCGCTGACCCGCGAGGTCGACTCCCCGCTCTTCAGTGACCACGTGTGCTTCGCGTCGACGGCCGGGCGCCCGCTGCACGAGCTGCTGCCGCTCCCATTCACCGAGGAGGCCGCGGCGGTGGTGGGCCAAAGGGCGAAGGAGGCTGCCGCGCGCGTGGGCCTGCCGCTAGTCCTCGAGAACGCCACCTTCTACGCGCACATGCCGGTCGCCGACGACGAGGGCCGGCTCGACGAGGCGAGCTTCATGAGGGCCTGCCTCGCGCAGGGTGACGCCACGCTGCTGCTCGACGTGAACAACGTGTACGTCAACTCGAAGAACCACGGCTTCGACGCGCGCGCCTTCATCGACTCGATGCCGCTGGAGCAGGTGACGTACCTCCACCTCGCCGGCCACACGACGCAAGACGAGGTCATCATCGACACGCACATCGGGCCGATCATCGACGACGTGTGGGCGCTGTATCGCTACACGTTGGCGCGGGCCGGGCGGTTGGTGCCGACGTTGATCGAGTGGGACCAGGACATTCCGCCGCTCGACGTGGTGCTCGACGAGGTCGACCGCGCGCGCGACGAGGCCCGGCGGGCGCTGGGAGGTGCGGCGTGAAGCTCGCTGCGTTCTACGCGCACATCGGGCCGTACCTCGAGGGCAAGGTGGCGCTCGTCGAGACCACGCGCGCGCTCTACGGGGATCAGCCGCCGAGGGACGCGCACCGGTTGGCGATCTACGAGCGCTTCTGCCGGGAACACCGGAACACCGCGACCGGCGGTGTGCACCGGGAACTCAGGGAAGTCGTCACCACGCAGGGCGGCGAAGCGGGTTGGCGCCAGCTCGTGGAGGACTACTTCACGCAGCACCCGATGCAGCACGTGGAGATCAACGAGAACGGTGCGTTGCTCGCGGCGTACCTCGCGACGCGGGTCGATCTCCCGGCGATGTGGAGTGCGCTGGCCGACTTCGAGTGGTGGGAATGGCAGACGCTGATCGCCCACGATGACCCGATGGACGCCGCGCCCGACGCCGGGCCGCTGCGGATCGCGTCGACGGTGGAATTGCGGCCGTACGCGTGGAACTTCGTCGACTGGCTCGACGCGGAGGAACGCGAGGCGGCTCCGGAGCCGGGGGACGTGCTGGTGCTCTTCTGGCGTAACCGGAGGCTCGATGCGCGACGGGCGCTGGCGACGGTGGAGGAACTGCAGGTGCTCAAGCAGGTGAGCGAGGGGCAACCGCTCGAGCCGTCGGAGACGCTGAACGATCTCCATGGCGCCGGAATCCTCCTCGGCCAAGTCTCCCTCGCCCCCAACAGGGGAGAGGGTCGGGGTGAGGGGTGACGCTGTTTTCGCTGTCGCTCATGCTGGCGGCGACGCCCGTCTCCCACTTCACGGTCGCGCCCGATCTCACAAAGCACACGCTGCAGATCGACCTGACCCTCGACGGGTGGAAGGGCGACTGCCTCTGTCTCGAGATGGACGGAGCGGACGTGGCGGTCTCCGGTCTCGCGAAGCACCCCGACCGCGAAGGCTGCTTCCTCCGTCCCGCGAAGAACCCCATCCGCTACCAGGTCGACCTCGATGCGCTCCGCCGCATCCAGAACGATCCCGACTACGCCGCGAACCTCGGCCCCGCGTGGCTGTTCCACGACGTGGCGGTCTTCCTTCACCCTGACGGGTCCGACACCGAGCTCCGCGTGCGCTTCTCGCTGCCGAAGGGCGTGACGGTCGCGGCGCCGTGGCCGCAGGGGAAAGACGGGACCTTCAGCGTCTCGGCCCTGCAGTTCGACCGCGGGGCCTACGTCGCGCTCGGTGCGCTGCGGACGCTCGACGTTCTCAAGCTGCCGGGGTTCTCGGCGCAGCTGACCGTGATCGACGAGACGAAGGCGGCGAGTGACGAGCAACTCCGCGAGTGGGTGCGCCGCGCGCTCTCGACGCTGGGAACGTTCTACGGCGGCACTCCATCGAACGGCACGCGACCGATTCACGTCGTGCTGGCGGGCATGGCGAGCGACGAGGCGGGCGTGTTCGGTTCGGTGCTCCGGCGCGGCGAGCCGTCGGTGATGTTGCTCTACGGGACGAAGGCGACCTCGGGGTTCGAGAGCGACTGGGTCGCGCTGCACGAGCTCTTTCACCTCGGAAACCCGCCCACCGAGGGGCGCTACCCGTGGTTCGTCGAGGGTTTCACCACGTATTACACGGAGCTGTTGCGCGCCCGGAGCGGCGTGCTCCCCGAGGCCAAGGTGTGGGGCACGCTGGCTTCGAGTGTGCGCGCGTACTGCCAGCCTGATGGCGTGGGGCTCTCGAGTCGAAGCCAGAACCTGCGCGTCAACCACGACTGGATGCGGGTGTATTGGAGCGGCGCGTGTCTCGCGCTGCGGGTGGACGTGGCGATCCGGCAGCGGAGCAAGGGCGCGCGCTCGCTCGACGACGTGATGCGGGAACTGAGAAAGGGGCCGGCCCTCGACGAAGCGGCCATCGTCGCGGCGCTCGATCGCGCTGCGGGAAGCCCAATCGCGTCGAGTCAGCTCGTCGAAGTGAACGCCCTGCCCGTCGAGGCCCTGCTCAAGGACCTCGGCGTGGGTGAGATGAAGGGCGACCTCGCGACGTTGCGCGAGGACGCGCCGCTGTCGGCCGTGCGCCGGGCGATGACCGCCCCGGTACGCTGAGGCAGCCCCTCCAGACTTCAGCGCGCTCAGGGCGTGACGGTCATCACCCCAAGCTGAGTCAGGTCGAAGGTGAGACCCGCGTTGGAGCCTGCTCCGTCGAGATCGCAGTACGTCCAGTAGACCCCGTCGAACGAGAACCTCGCTGTATAGCGGTACTCGTCCACGGCCGGCGTGGTGAACGTTGCCTGGTACTCGTCGTCGTTGCCGACCTGGGTGTTGAAGGGCGCGTTGGTCCAGACCCAGCCGGTCTGGTTCTGCGGGTTCGCCGTGACTGGTCCGTAGCCGATCTGTGCACTGACGATCGGGTTGGCGCCTGCCGTTTCGGTCACGCCGACCTCGAACAGCCGCCCGAACACAGTGGGGGTCGACGTCGCCGTCGCAGCGACGATCGACACGGGGAACTGCAGGTTGCAGTAGTCGGCCTCGCCCGCCACGTTCGACTCGTTCAACGTGCAGGCACAGAGGGTGACCGGGCTCGCCATGTTCCGCGCGACGGGCGTGGCGACGAGGAAGTCCTGGCTGTTGTTGTTGGTATCGATGCAGCCGTAACGAATGCGCATCGCCGAGGTGGTCTGGACGAGTGTCGGCGTCGGAGCAGTCTCGAATCCGTTCGCGGCGCCGTAGCCCACGAGGTCGATGATCGCCGCACCCATCGGGTTCGCACCCACCAGAGCCGTCGTGTTCGAAGTCAGCGCGACCTTGCCTGCCCCTGCCGCCAAGCCAATCGCTCCGGTCGCGTCAGGGGTCGGCAACGTGGCGCCCGCGGTCCCACCACCTTCCTGCACCAGGTAGTAGCCGCCGGGCGGAACGCTGACCGTCGCGAGGTTGGTGACCGACCAAGCTGTCGTGCCGGTCGACGAGCCGTACTGAACGGCCATGCCAGCCGTCGAGACCGCCACCGTGCCCGCGTTGTGGAGTTCGATGAAGTCGTTCTTGTACGTAGGGGCCGCGCCTGCACCGCCGCCGAACACCTGGCTGATCACCAACCCGGTGGCGCACGGCACGTCCACCGCCGTCGTGAACCCGGTCGCGTGGGTGAACGTGCTGGCGATCGGCGTCGCGTAGAGGCTCGTGGTGCTGGTAGTGACGCGAATCTTGTAGGTCCTCCCAAACATCAGCGCCGGCGCAGGCGTCGTCGTGACCACCGTATTGGCGCCCGAGAAGACTGGCGTGCCGAGCGCGATGCAGCTCGCGAAGTCGTTGAGCGACACCTGCACGCTCCCCGAACATGACCCGGCGGTGGACTGCACGGTCAACGACGCCGTCGCCATCGCGCGGTCGAAGGTCACCGAAATCGGTGACAGCGACCAGACGCCGGTCGCGCCGTCAGCGGCGCTCGTCGACAGCACGATCGGCGCAGGCGCCGACACCGTCACCGTCGTCGAGCCAGTGATGGACCCCGACACGGCATTGATCTGGGAAGTCCCGCCCGTCAGGCCCGTCACCAGCCCCACGGCGCTCACCGACGCCACTGCCGGAGTCAGCGAAGTCCACGTCGCGGTGGCCGACAGGTTCTGCGTGGTGGCATCAGTCATCGTCCCAGTCGCGGTCAGTTGCACAGTGAAACCCGCGTTGACCGTCGGGGTCGCTGGAGTCACCGCGATGGAGACGACCGTCGCGGCGGTCACAGTGAAGAGCGTGCTGCCGCTCACCGAGCCCGAGGTCGCCGAGATGGTGCTCGTGCCCACGAGGAGCGTCGAGGCGAGCCCCGTGACCGAGACCGTGGCCACGGCCGTATTCGTCGAGGCCCAGGTGACCGTCGCCGTGAGGTCCTGCGTCGTCGCGTCGGTCATCGTGGCCGTCGCGGCGAACTGCTGCGTGAGCCCCTTCGCGATCGACGGCGTGGCCGGCGTCACTGCGATGGAGACCACCGCCGCGGCCGTCACGGTCAAGAGCGTGTTGCCGCTCACCGAGCCCAGGGTCGCGCTGACCGTCGAAGTCCCCAGGTTCGCTGCGCTCGCCAGCCCGGAC
>JBBRUE010000103.1:0-12398 GCA_038248085.1 Myxococcales bacterium
ATGGTGACGCGATCGAGCACCACCAGGTCGGCGGTCTTCACCGGCTCGGGATCCTTCACCGGCTCCGGATCTTTCACCGGCTCGGGATCTTTCACCGGCTCGGGTTCGGGATCGGGGTCCTTCACCGCGACGACGGGCTCGGCCACGGGGTTCTTCTTCACCACGGGCACGGGCGCCGGCTCCTTCGACTGCAGCACGTAGAGCCCGCCGCCCGCGATCGCGATCAGCGCGAGCAGGCCCACGATGATCAACGGCGTCTTGCTCCGGGGCACCGTGATCGGCGCCGAGGGCGTTTCCGGGGCGTCCTGCGGTTCCACCACCGGGGCCCGCGCGATCGACTTCGCCTTCGCGGGCGCGATCGATTTGGCCTTCGCCCCGGCCATCGTCGCCTTCGTCCTCGCCGGCGCCAGGCCCGGACTCGACGGCTCCACCATCGACATCGCCCGCTGGGCCGGCGTCATCACCTGCCCCGACGCGGTCTCCTTGGGAGGCGGGACGGACGGCCGCATGAAGGTGCCCTCCATCTCCGGCTCCACCGGCACCACCTCCGCGACCACGCCCTTGCGCCGCAGCACCGACAGCTTCGACTGGAGCTGCCGCTCGGCCGCGAACTCCTCAGGGCACATCGCGCGCACGTAGTTGCCCACGTCTTCTGCGCCGACCGTCATCTGCTCGTGCACCGCGAGCTCGTTGAGCGCGCGCGCGAAGTCGTCGGCCCGCTGGTACCGCGCGGAAGGCTCCTTCGCGAGGGCGCGCATCACGATCTGATCGAGCGTCGGCGAGATGTCCGGCCGCGCCGCGATCAACGAGGGCACGTCGGCCATCGCCATCTGCACCACCATCTCGCTCATCGTGCCGCCGGCGTACATCGAGCGGCCGGCGAGCATCTCCCACACCACGATGCCCGACGAGAAGATGTCCGAGCGGTGATCGACCGGCTTGGCCAGCGCCTGCTCGGGCGACATGTAGCCGAGCTTCCCCATCACGGTGGACGGCAGGGTCTGCTTCGAGCGCGCCGTGCTCTTGGCGAGGCCGAAGTCGATCACCTTCACCTCGCCCTCGTACGAGACCATCACGTTCTGCGGCGAGACGTCGCGGTGCACGATGCCCAGCGGCATGCCGTCGGCGCCCACCTTGCGGTGCGCGTAGCCCAGCGCCTCGTTCATCTTCTGGCCGATGTAGACGGCCATCGGCACCGGCATCTGCGCCTGCTGCCGCTCGACCCGCGTCTCCACCCGCGAGAGATCGACGCCGGCCACGTACTCGATGGCCATGTACAGCGTGCCGTCGGTCTCCCCCATGTCGTAGACCTGCGCGATGCTCGAGTGCGTCAACTGCACCAGCACCCGCGCCTCGTGGTGGAACCGATCGATGAAGTTTTGATCGCCCATCAGGTTCGGCAGCACCGTCTTGACGATGCACAGCTTCTCGAAGCCCGCCGCCCCGGTCAGGCGCGCCAGGTGCACCTCGCCCATGCCGCCCTGCCCCAGCATGAAGAGGAGCTGGTAGCGCCCCAGCATCCGACCGTCTGTCGTCGTCATCGCGGGCACTCTACCGATTGGTTGGGGGGACGCATGGTTTCGGTCAGGACTTCCGCCCTCGCGTTGTGTATACCTTCACCCCGCTGCGTCTGGTCTCGTAGCTCAGCTGGATAGAGTACTGGCCTCCGAAGCCAGGGGTCGCGCGTTCGAATCGCGCCGGGACCGCTGAAAGCCGCCGCCTCCACGTCCGGGGTCGGCGGTTTTCTTTTGCGAATTCGCCCCCTTACAGCGCGCCGCGTCACACAAACCATTTGACTCGCGATGGGCTTGGCCGTTGTGTGCGCGCGCTTTCGACCCCCCTCCAGGAGACTGTCGTGATCGTAGGCGTACCGAAGGAAATCAAGACCCGCGAGTACCGCGTGGGCATGACCCCGGCCATTGCGAAGGCGTACATCGACTCGAAGCACACCGTGTTGGTCGAGAAAGGCGCCGGCGAAGGCGCTGGCATCTCGGACGCGGACTACGAGGCGGTGGGCGCGAAGATCATCAAGAGCGCGGACGAGCTGTGGAAGCGCGCCGAGATGATCGTCAAGGTCAAGGAGCCGATCGAGCCCGAGTACAAGCGCATGCAGCCGGGGCAGATCATCTACACCTACTTCCACCTCGCGGCCGTGCCCGAGCTGGCGAAGGTGCTGCTGGCCAAGAAGATCGCCGCCGTTGCCTACGAGACCATCCAGCCCGAAGACGGCTCGCTCCCCCTGCTCAAGCCGATGTCCGAAGTCGCTGGCAAGATGGCGATTCAGGTCGGGGCGTCGTCGCTCGAGAAGGCGCACGGCGGCAAGGGCATCTTGCTCGGCGGCGTGCCGGGCGTGCGCAACGCCAAGGTCACCATCATCGGCGGCGGCGTGGTCGGCACCTGCGCGGCGAAGGTCGCGGTGGGCATGGGCGCTGACGTCACCATCCTCGACGTCAACCTCGCGCAGCTCACCTACCTCGACGACATCTTCCAGGGCCGCCTCAAGACCCTGATGAGCGACGCGTTGAACATCGCCCGCTGCGTGCGCGAGGCCGACCTGGTCGTCGGCGCCGTGCTGATCCCCGGCGCGAAGGCGCCCCGCCTCGTCTCCAAGGAGCTGATCAAGGAGATGTCGAAGGGCTCGGTCGTCGTCGACGTCGCGGTCGACCAGGGTGGCTGCATCGAGACCATCAAGGCGACCACCCACGACAACCCGACGTACGAGGTGTCGGGCGTCATCCACTACGGCGTGGCCAACATGCCCGGCGCGGTGCCGATGACCTCCACCTTCGCGCTCACCAACGCGACGCGCCCGTACGGCCGCAAGATCGCCGACCTCGGCCTCGCCGCCGCCGTGAAGTCCGACCTCGCCCTCGCCCGCGGGTTGAACACCTTCGGCGGCCACATCACCTACGAGGCCGTCGCCCGCGATCTCGGCTACGAGTACCTGCCGATCCTCGACGCGCTCCACGGCAAGGGCGGCCAGGGCAAGCGCAAGTAACCGCGCCTTCGTTGTCAGTTTGACGCAGCCCGTGGCGCAGGTCCTTGCGACTGTGTCACGGGCTGCGCAGGTTTGCGGGCGTCGAAGGCCCTGAATCCGGGCACTTGACGCACTTCGGCAATCGGCACGTCGCGTGCTCGTGTGGTCCTCACGGGCGGCGGGCTGGCCTCGCTCCCCACGGGAATACTTCAAGCCCCTCATGCGTTTGCGTGAGCCGGGGTTCCACCCAGGGAGTTCGACGATGTTTGGTCTTTCGCGCAGCAACCAGAACCGGGCGCAGTTCGAGACGCTGCTCGCGCCGTGGCTCGACGCGCTCTACGCCTCTGCGCTGCGGTTGACGCGCAACGAAGGCCAGGCCGAAGACCTCGTGCAGGACACCGTGATGCGGGCCTGGCGCTTCTTCGAGAAGTTCCAGAAGGGCACCAACTTCCGCGCGTGGATCTTCAAGATCCTCACCAACACCTTCATCAACAGCTACCGCCGCAACTCCCGCGAGCGCGGCCTGCAGGACGAGTCGGAGCGCCAGTCGGTCGAGGCGCGCTTCTTCTCGTCGGATCTCACCGAGCAGACCCAGAACCCCGAGCAGTACCTGCTCGATCGCGTCATGAGCCACGACGTGCTCAAGGCGATCGACGCGCTGTCGATCGACTTCCGCATGGTGGTGATCCTCGCCGACCTGCAGGAGTTCTCGTACAAGGAGATCGCCGAGATCCTCGACGTCCCCGTCGGCACGGTGATGAGCCGGTTGTTCCGGGGCCGCAAGCAGCTCCAGAAGATGCTGATCGCCCGCGAAGGTGAGCAGCGCAGTGGTGAGTCCGAGAAGGCCATCGACTTGAACGCCTTCCGTGAGCGGAAGAAGCTCGCCTGACGACGTGTTGTCCGTGACGCACCCATGAACTGTCGCGACCTCGAGACCCAGCTGACCGCGTACCTCGACGGCGAATTGATCGCCGAAGCGCGGGGCGAGTTCGAGGCGCACCTCGCCGCCTGCCCCACCTGCCCGAAGCACGTGGAGATCGAGCGCCACAACCTCGGGGTCATCCACCAGGCGGCGAAGGCCCAGAGCCCGGTGGCGCCCGAGGCCTTCAAGGCGAAGCTGTTCGCGAGCATCCGCCGGGACGCCGATCGGCAGCGCCGCGCGCGCGTTGGCCAGCTCGCGGCGATGGCGGCCGGGGTCACCGTGGCCCTCGTCGCTGGCAACCACGTGTACCGGGGCCACCAGCGCAGCCTGTACGAGCAGGACGCTGCGATGCGGCACGCCCGCCAGTTCCCCCTCGAGATCGAACAGTCCCCCGAGGCCATCGAGCGCTGGTTCGGCGGCAAGCTCGACTACCGCGTCAGCGTGCCGCGCTTCCCCAACGCCCGCGCCACCGGCGGCCGCCTGCTCCAGGTGCGCGACAAGCCGGCGGCCTACATCCGCTACGATGCGCCCCGCCAGATGGGGCTCTTCGTCTACGGCGACGATCACGACGTGGACGTCGGGGCCGAGCCCATCGCCAACGCCAGCCACGGCTACAACGTCGTGAGCTGGCGCGAGGGCGACGTGGTGTACCAGCTCGTCACCGATCTCGAGGAGCAGGACATCCGCCAGCTGGTGCCCGCGGCCACCGAGTCGAGGCCGCCCCAGCCCGTGCTCGAGGTCCGCCCGGCGTCCCTGCAGCAATGAGGCGCGGGCCGACTCGTTTCGTTGACCCCCTCGGACTCGCCAACTAGCTTCATGCGTACCCATGTCGAAATCAGTGCTGATTGTGGAGAAGGACCTCGCGTTGATGAAGGACCTCCGCGAGGGGTTGAAGGGCCGAGGCTTCGAAGTTGATGAAACGACGGACGGCAAGGGCGCCCCCGAGCTGATCCGCAAGAAGAAGCCGGGCTGTGTCGTGCTCGCCGTCGATCTCGATGCCGGCCAGAACGGCTACATCATCTGCAAGAAGCTCAAGAGCGACGACGACTTGAAGGGCGTGCCGGTCATCATCATCGGCGACCCGAAGGGCTTCGCGCAGCACCAGAAGCTCAAGACCCGCGCCGAGGACTACGTCGGCAAGCCCCTCACCGCCCCCTCCCTCGTCGACGCCGTCGGCAGGCTGATCGGCTTCCCCGAGCTCGCCGCCGCCCAGGCCGACGAGAGCTTCGACGCCGGCTCGCTCGGCCTCGACGACGAGATCTCGCTCGATGCCCCGCTCGAAGAAGTGGGCAGCGCCGAGGCCGACCTCGCGATGGTCGACTCGATGTTCGACGAGAAGCCCTCCGAGCCCCCGCCGGTCGAGGAAGAAATCAGCCTCAGCACCCCCGACCTCGAGGAGTCCGAGTCGGACTACCCCGCCGAGAAGACCGTGGTCGGCTTCATGCCCCCCGGCCCCCCGCCGCCGCCCGCCCCCAGCGCCCCGGCCGCCGTGCGGACCTTCCAGTCCTCCAACTCGACCGTCGACAGCAGCGAACTTCGCTCGAAGGTGACCGAGCTCACCGGCGCCCTCGAAGAGTCGCGCGGCCGCTCCGAAGAACTCGAGGCGAAGATCCGCGAGCTGGAGACCGAGCTCGAGACGAAGAACACCGATCTCGAGACCGCGCGCGCCTCGACGGGCAAGGCCGACAACAAGGAGGTCTTCGCGCTCCGCGATGCGGGCACCCGGAAGGACAAGGAGATCCTCCGGCTCAAGAACGAGCTCAACGCCAAGGAGCAGGAGATCCTCGAGCTCCACGAGAAGGAGAACTCGGTCGACCAGCAGCTGTCCGAGTCGAGCGGCGAGCTCGCCAAGAAGGACGCGCAGATCAAGACGCTGCAAGCCAAGGCCGACCAGCTCACCGCCGAGCGCAAGAAGGTCGACACCCAGCTGTTGTCGTCGAAGGAAGAGGCGCGTTCCGCCTCGGCCAGGCTCCAGACCATCCAGGGTGACTACGAGGGGCTCCAGCAACGTATCGCCGAGCTCGACGGGCAGATGGAAGGCATCAAGACTGCCCAGCAGGAATCGGAGACGGCCCGCCAGACCGCCGAGTCCGGGCTCTCCGAGGTGCGGGGTGAGGTCGAAGCGCTCCGCTCGCAGCTCGAGGAGCGCTCGCGCGAGGCCGACGACACCCGCTCGCAGCTCGAGCAGGCGCAGATGGACCTCGACTCGGCGCGCACCCAGCTCAGCTCCCAGGCCAGCAGCTTCGCCGACGAGATCAGCGGGCTGCGCCAGCGGCTCGCCGACGCCGAGACCGAGAGCGCCCGGGCTGACGAGAAGGCCACCCGCGCCCAGTCCCGCCTCAAGGCCCACCAGGACCAGCTCGATCGGCTCCGCGGCTCGCTGCAGCAGGCGATGGACACGCTCGCCGAGTCGCCCGCCGAGAGCGAAGACCTCGACATCGACGAGATCGCCGAGGCCTGACCCCGGCGACCGCCGCGGGGACGGCTACTTGCCGTCCTCGCGCTTGGTGTTCTTCTTTTCCATCTGCTTCTTGGCGAGCGCCTGCACGCTGCCAGGCACGTTCTTGTCCTTCGCCAGGCTCTTCACGTCGTGCTCGAGCAGCGTCGTCATCAGGCGCATCGAGACGCCCTGGGGCACCTTCGGGTTCTTCACCAGCGCGAGCTTGATGGCGTATTTCCGGAGCCACTCGCGCTTGGAGTAGATGACGCGGAGCACGTCGTCGATCGTCGTCTTGCTTTGCGCCGAGGTGAGCACTTCCCCGTCGGTGATGCGCGGGCTGCGGATCACCGCCACCGACACCAGCTTGTTGGAGTCGCGCATCAAGATGCCCCGCGCCTCCTTGCTCCCCTTGGTGGCGAGCTTGATCTTCTCCGACACGTTCATCGACATGATGCGCTTGCTCAGCGAGAGCTTCTTCCCCTCGTCCATCGTGGTGACGCCTTCCTCGTCGGCGCCCGCGTGCAGCGCGAACTCCGCCATGATCTCGTCGGCCGTCGGCCCCTCCTGGGGCGGCGGCTGGGCGGCCGCCTGCGGTCCGAAGAGGCGCACCCGCGCGGCGCCCATCTGCGGAACGTCCTCGAGCTTGAGCCCGCTGCGCACCGCGAAGTCGCAGACGCCGTCGATCAGCGCGCCGTCGGCGTTGGGGTTGCGGGCCAGCGTGCGGATGATGTCGTCGTGCCGCAACAGGCGCAGCTGGTTCTGGCCGATGGTCTCGGCGGTGCGCTTGCTGCAGTTTTCGGCGATCGCCGCGATCGCGTCATCGGGCGTGTTCGAGTTGAGGATCAACATCTCGGCGTAGTCGTCGTGCTGCGCGTACAGCCGCAGGAACCACCCGAGCACCGGCGGCGGCGCCTCTTCGTCGCGGAAGCCCGAGGAGGCGACCCGGTCCTGCAGCGCACCCGACGTCTTCTCGGTCTGTCCACGGACGCCCGCGTCGGGATCGTAGGACAGCATGAAGAGCACGCTGAGCATGTCGGCGGGGCTCAGCGGCACCAGCGCCTTCGCGGCCATCATGCGCAGCGACACGGGGGCCTTGGGGTCCACGTGCTTCTTCATGTTCTCCGGCAGAAAGTCCGCGGTGATCGGACAGACGGCCTGCGCCGCTTCCGGCGCCGCTTCGACGGGGTCGCTCATGACTGGTTCCTCTCGTGAATGATGCGCAGCCCCTCGAGGGTGAGGAACTCGTCGACTTCTTCGATGACCTTCGACTCGCTGGCGATCAGCGGCGCCAGCCCGCCAGTGGCGATCACCCGGGTGCCGGGCCCCAGGTCCTTCTTCATGCGCTCACAGATGCCGTCGACCAGGGCGACGTAGCCGAACACCAGCCCCGACTGCATCGAGTGCACGGTGTTCTTGCCGATCACGTGGGGCGGCCGGGCGAACTCCACCCGGGGGAGCTTCGAGGCGCTGCGGGTCAGCGCGTCCATCGCGATGGTGATGCCCGGGGTGATCGCCCCGCCGGCGTATTCCCCCTTCGCCGTCACCGCGTCGAAGGTGGTCGCGGTGCCGAAGTCGACGACAATCAGCGCACACTTGTAGCGCTCGTAGGCCGAGACGGCGTTGACCACGCGATCGGCGCCGACCTCGCGTGGGTTGTCGTAGAGGATCGGCATGCCGGTCTTCACGCCCGGCCCGACGAACATCGGCTTGGCGTTGAAGTAGCGCTCGCTCATCTTCTCGAGGTTGAACTGCAGCGAGGGCACCACGCTCGAGACGATGACCGCGGTCACCTTCTTCGGGTCGAGGGTGGCGTGCGCGAAGAGCTGCAGCGCGAGCATGCCGTACTCGTCGAAGGTGCGGCGGGCGGTGGTCTCGATGCGCCAGTGCGCCTTGAGGGTCTTCCCGTCATAGACCCCGAGCACGGTGTTGGTGTTGCCGACGTCGATGGCGAGCAGCATGGGCGCGATGTTAGCGCCCGCCCCCGGGCACCGGTTACGACTTCCGGGCGCGGACCTGCTCGACGTCGCCCGACAGCACCCGCTCGAGGCGATCGCCGACCCGCAGCAGCAGCGCCCCGGTCTCGTCGATGTCCTCCGCGACCCCGCGCAGTTCCTTGTGGTCGGCCCGCACCAGCACCTCTTGCCCGAGCGTGGAGGCGAGCGCCTTCCAGGCCCGTCGCACCGGCTCGAAGCCCTCGTCAGTCCAGGTGTCGAGCCACTGCTCGAGCTTGGCCAGCAACGCGGCGGTGAAGAGCGCGCGGTGCACGGGGCTGGTGCGGTTCATCGCGACCGAAGTGGCGATCTCCGCCAGCTCGGGCGGAAACTCGGAGGCCTCCCCGTTGAGGTTCACCCCGAGACCCAGCACGACGAAGTGCACACGCTCCACGTCGGCGGACAGCTCGGTGAGAATGCCAGCCACCTTCCGCCCGCCGATCTGCACGTCGTTGGGCCACTTGATGCTCGCCTCGACCCCGGAGTCGCGCAGCGTCTCGGCGAGGGCCACCGCGGCCACCAGCGTCAACTCCGGCGCCCGGGCGGGCGGAATCTCGGGCCGGAGAATGAGGCTCATCGCCAGGCTCTTCCCCGGTGTGGAGACCCAGCTGCGCCCCCGCCGGCCTTTGCCCTGCGTCTGGTGCTCGGTGACGATCACCTCGCCGTGAAAGCCGCCTTCCTGCGCGAGCTCGAAGGCCTTGGCGTTGGTCGACTCGAGGATCTCGTAGTGGTGCAGCGTGCGGCCCAGCTCGCGCGTCGCCAGCAGCGGGCCGACCTCGAGCGTGGTGAGGCGATCAGGCACCTCGATCAGCCGGTACCCCCGCGAGGCCTGCGCGTCGATGCGGTAGCCCATCTTGCGGAGTTGCTCGACGTACTTCCACACCGCGGTGCGCGAGAGGCCCAGCTTGTCCGAGAGGACGGCGCCCGACACATAGTCCTCCCCGCCCTCGGCGAGGAAGGCGAGGATCATTTCTTCACCGGAGAGTTCGGCGGCGTCCATCGGGGTCGACGGTAGTTCCCGCCCCCCGCACGTTCAAGCCGCTCAGCCCTTCGGCGTGGCGAACTTGAGGAGCGCCAGCGTCGATTGGGGGATCTGCTTGCCGTTCGACTCGAGCACCGTGGACAGGCGCACGATGCCTACACCAGGCGCGAAGGTCATCTCGTTGACCAGCGCGGTCCCCTCCTCTACCCGGTTGCGGCTCTCGACGATGACGCACCCCTCCCACTTGCCGGCCGGGGCTTCGCAGGGCTGGCCCGCGGCGATGATCTCGTAGTTCTCGATCGACGACACCGAGACCACGTTGGTCCACCGGGTGCCGGCCTCGATCGGGTTGCGCAGCAGGTAGCGCTTCTGATCGCGCACCCCGAAAGAATCGACGAGAAACTGCGCGCCGGTGGAGTCTTCGACGAAGCCGTCCGCGTTCTTGCGCAGCGTGCTGACGTCGATGCTGCGGCTCTCTCCGAGCAGCTTCACCTCGTAGGTCCACGAGGTGCCGATCGCGAGCGGGTAGAAGTCGCCGGCGCTGATCGTCGGGCGGGTCGGTTGGACGGCCCTCGTGGCCGGGGTGCAGGCAGCGAGCGCGAGCACGCCGCAGAGGAGGATGCGGGTCATCGGGGTTCTCCTTGAACGGGGGGCTGCTTCTTCTTGCGGGTCCTCAGCTCGGCCAGCGCCTGCTCGGCGCTCGCCCTGACGAGGGGATCCTCGTGACCGGAGGCGACGAGGTCGAGATAGGCCTCGGCGTCGTCACCGCCGATGCTCCCCACCGCGAAGACCACCTCGCGCTGGAAGACCGGGCCCCGCTGCTGGGCGGCATCGATCAACGGGTTGACGGCCTCGGCGGCCCGGAGCTCCACCAGCAGCCCGATCACCCCGCGCAAGGTGTCGAGATCGTCGGTCTTGAGCCGGGCGACCAGCACCGGGAGCGCCGCCTTGTGATGGCGGCGCACCAGCAGGCGCACCGCCGCGTCGCCGAGGGCGGGGTCGGCGTCCTTGAGCTTCTCGACGAGAGATCCGTCGTCAGCGCCCTCCAGCCCGATCAGGGCCGCCGACTCACGAACCGCCTTTGACAAGGCCTCGGACAGCGCCTCGCGGATCGCGCTCTGCATCGCGTCGATGTCGTTTCCCTCGGGCGCATTCACCCGTTGCCGGGAATCGAGCGAGAACGGCTCAGACTCACCCGTGTGACGGACCTCGAGCGCCAGCGCGACGAAGGACGTGTGGTGCTCGACGTCAGGCTCGGCGAGCCCCGCCGCGAGCTTCACCCGCCAGGGCTTGACCTCGGCGGGCGGCTTCTGCCCCGGGGCCGCGATCACGAACTTCGCGGCCTCGAGCTTCGCCACCAACTGCGCCTGCAGCTGGTCCTTCGAGAGCGAGATGACCTCGCCCCCTTCGAAGGCATCGACCTCGATGCGATCGACCCACGGCCGGCTCGACTTCGAACAACTGGCCGCGCAGAGCGCGACCACGAGCCAGCCACAGGCGCGCTTCACTGCGATCACGTCGGCTCGGAAGCCGGCGGAGGCGGAGCGGAAGGCGCAGCTTCGGGAGCAGGCGCAGGCGCGTCGGCCGGCGCTTGAGAGGGAACGCCACCAGGTGCGGCTGCAGTCACCGGGGCACCTTCGCCCGGAGCCCCGTCGACCCGGGGCCCAGCGCCACGACGGCGACGACGGCGGCGACGGCGGCGACGCTTCCCTTCGCCGGACTCCCCGGGAGCGCCCGGCTCGCCTTCGGCGCCCTCTTCCCCTTCTTCACCCTCTTCGCCGTCATCCTCGTCGTCGGCGCCGTCGGCCCCATCGGCCGACGCCTGCACCGCGGGAACGCCCTCGGGCATCGTCGCCGCGACACTCGCGGCGTCAGCAGACGGCGCCGAAGGCCGCGGCTCGCGGGCCGACTCCGACTCGGTGCTCGGCTCACCCCGATCGCGGTGCCGCTCCTCGCGGCGCTTGATCGACTCGTCGGCGTCGATCTTCGCCTGGGCGAAGAAGGCCTCGTCGACGTCGTACAGCTCGATGGTAGTCACCGAGACGCCGACCTTCGCCTCGAAGAACTTGTCGGCGAGCGCGTCGCCCGCCCACAGCATGACGAGCGCACCGCTGGTGCACTCGCTGCGCGCGTCGCCACGCGCTTCGCCAGCCGTGAGCAGCAGGCCGACGTTGGCCCCGTTGCTCTGCAGCTCGCGCCGGAGTTCCTGAACGTCGCGCCGCTCGACCTGGGCCGCGCCCTTGAGCACGCGCACCGCGTAGCGGATCTCGAGGCTGCCCTCACGACGACGGGCAGTGACGAGCGGGCCTTCCTTCGAGCGCCGTGCGACCTTGAGTTCGCGGAAGTGAAGGGCGTGCAGCATGCGCACGCAGGCCTTCTCGAAGGTGCCCGGGTCGAGCTCGGAGAGCTTCTTGCGCAGCACCCGCGCCATCGCCTTTCGCGCGTCTTTGCCCGCGTGCCGGGCCGCCTGGCCGAGCGCGAGGTCGTCGCCGGCCACCAGCAGAGCTGCCGCTGCGGGCTGCGAACGGCCGCGGTCGCGGTCGCGTTCACCGCGCTCGCCTCGTTCACCGCGTTCACCGCGTTCACCGCGTTCACCGCGTTCACGATCGCGCTCACCGCGCTCACGTTCACGCTGCTCGCTCTTGAGCGTGACCTTGCCGTTCTCGAACGGGAGGTTGCATGCCGTGCAGAACGCCTGCTGCACCTCGAGCGCCGAAGGGCCACCCTCGGCCTGGGCCTCGATGGAGATCTGCAGCTCGTTGGACTCGGAGCGGGCGGCCGCGAAGAGCGGCTTGCGCGTGTCGTCGAGGCGCTTCTGGTTGTCGAGCGCCAGCCCGTCGATGAGCTGCGAGTTCGAGCAGTCGTCGGCCGCGCCCTCGCGCGCCTTGATTCGCGCCAGGAGTTCGGCGGGGGGCAGCGCGGTCGCGGCCTCCTGCAACACCTCGAACGCCACCTCGGCGATCGGCGGGAACTTCTTCTTGCGGTCGTCGTCGCGGCGTTTGCGATCGCTCTGCCGGCCGATGCTGCGGAGATATTCGGCGTGCGCCTCCGGGTGACGCTCGGTCGGCCGATACGGCGAGAGCGCC
>JBBRUE010000104.1:0-12366 GCA_038248085.1 Myxococcales bacterium
GTACCCCCTGCACGCGCTCCCGGCCGTCGACGCGGTGAACTGGACCGGCCTCGGCGCAGTGCCCATCGCGCTCGTCACCGGGACCAACGGCAAGACGACCTCCGCGCGGCTGCTGGCGCGCATGGCGGCCGAGTCCGGGCGGCGCGTAGGCCTGGCCTGCTCCGACGGCGTGAGCATCGGGGCTGCGCGTCTGCGTGAAGGCGACTGGACCGGGCCGGCGGCGGCGCGCCTCGTGTTGCGCAGCCCCGAGGTCGAGCTCGCGGTGCTCGAGACCGCGCGCGGCGGCATTCTCCGGCGGGGCCTGGCCGTGGGGTCTTGCGACGTCGCGCTCCTCACCAACATCACCGACGACCACCTCGGCCTCTCCGGCATCGACGACCTCGACGGCATGGCGGAGGTGAAGGCGGTGGTGGCCCGGGCGGTGCGCCCCGGCGGCGTGGTGGTGCTCAACGCACGCGACCCGCGGTTGGTGGCGCTGCCCGCGCGCCTGGACGCCGAGCTGATCTTCTTCGCGGACCTCGAGCGCGCACCCGAAGCGGAGGCCGTGGTGTCAGCCCACGTGGCACGGGGCGGCCGTGCGGTGGTGGCTCGCGACGGCGTGCTGCTCGAGCTCCGTGGGGCCACGGTGGAGCCCTTGCTACCGGTGACCTCGGTGCCCCTCACCTTCGGGGGGGCTGCCCGGTACAACGTCGAGAACGCGCTGGGCGCGGCGGCGGCCGCGCTGGGCCTCGGCCTCGCCCGGGCCGCCATCGTCCGTGCCCTCGAGGCCTTCCGCGCGACGGACAACCCAGGCCGCGGTGAGACCTTCGAGCGCGGCGGAGTGACGCTGTTCCTCGACTACGCCCACAACCCCGACGGGGTGGCGTCAGCCCTCGCGGTGGCCCGCGCGCTGCGGCGCGGTGCCGAGGGCCGGCTCTCGGTCATCACGGGGAGCCCGGGCGATCGAACTGGCGAAGAAATCGAAGCCGTCGCCGAGGCCATTCACGCCGCGGGCGCCCGCCGCGTCTTCGTGCGCGAGATCGAGGGCTATCTCCGCGGCCAGGCGCGCGGGGTGGTGCCCGCCGTCTTCCGCAAGGCCCTGACCGACCGCGGCCTCGCGCCGGAAGCCATCACCGACGTGTCTTCGGAAGTGGAGGGGCTGGAGGCCGCCCTCCAGGAGTCACGCCCCGGCGACGTGGTCGCGCTCCTGGTGCACGTCGAGCGAGAGGCCGTGCGGCGCTGGCTCGAGGCCGGAGTTCGCTGAAGAGCTCGGCGGGCTACGACGCCGGGACGGGGACGACGACCGCGGGGTGCACCCCGTTCCCCGGCCCGCCCATACATTCCCACTCGCGGGTGATCGGCGTGACGATGCCGATGGTGATCAGCGCGATCAGGTACGAGTACCAGGGCCGGTACATCTCGACCTCCTTGAGCCCGTTGGTGCACTGGGTCGCGCCGTGGGTGGGCGTGGTGATGCCCCAGAAGAGCGACGCACCCGCCGAAGAGTGCCGGCTCCCGCTGGGGCCATTGGCGCGCACGATCGAAGAGAAACAACCCTGGAGCAGGAGCGCCGTGAGGACGGCGAGAACGAAACGGGAGCGAAGAGGATTCATGGCGCGGCTTGTAGTCGCCGCCCGGGTCAGAAGCGAAGCGACAGGCAGGTGAGCGCGCCGTCCATCTTCTGTACTTCGCTCTGGTCGAGCCCCGCACCGGGAGCCCCAGCCGCTCGCACGCCGCCTGGGTGCGCGGGAAACCGCGGGGCAGCACGAGCGTGCCATTCACCCAGAGCACGTTGGCGGCGTAGGCGCCTCTGCCTCTGCGAATCGCTGCGGTGCGCCGGGCCGGGCCGGGTCACCGGCGCGGCGTCGGAGCGTGGCGTGCGGACGATGGCATGGCTGAGCACGGTGATCGGTCGTCAGCGAGCCGACGCCGTGGTCCGTGCCGTGAGGAACGCGAGTGACTGGCGGGTGCGCTCCACCGACTGATCGTCGATCCGCGCCTCTTCCATCCGCTGCGCCCGCAGGCGCTCGTCGACGCGCTTGCGATCGTGGTCGAGCGACTCGGCGCGGCGCTTCTCGCGCTTGTCCTCTTCGGGCTCGATGAAGAGGTCGAGCAGGTTGCGGCCCACCCACGTCAGGAACACGTCGAGGTGGAAGAACCGGGCGACCTTCTCGAGCAGTGACTGCCCGCTGCCGGGCTTCGGCGCAGCGGGGTCGATGATCTGCTCGGTGACCGCGAGGCGATCGCTCTTGAGCCCCTGATCGTCGGCGACGGCCGTGGCGGCCTTGACCATCTTCGACTGCTCGGCCCGCGCGCGGAGCAGCTCGTGGGCGAGCTGGGTGCGGAGCGCCGCCTGGGCCTTCTTCGCCTCGGGCGACTTCGGGAGCCGATCGATCTTCGCCCGCAGCCCGTTGATCTTCTGCTGCGAAGCCTCGGAGCGCGCGAGCAGCCCGTCGAGTTCCTGCTTCGCGGCGGGGTCGAGGTGCTGGGTGTTCTCCTGGTACTCGCGCAGCGCCTCGGTGCGGGTGACGAGCCGCGAGTTGTTCCACTTCACGTCGAGCTTCTGCAGCCGCGCCTGGATCTCGGCGTTGAGCTGCTGGCGCTCCTGGCGCAGGGACACGAGGGCCGCGTGCTGCTCGGTCGGCGAGAGCATGGTGAAGGTCGCCGGGTCGAGCTCGTTCGCCTTCGGGGGCTCGCCCCACAGCGCCGAGGGATCCGCGGACCGGCTGACCTGCGCGCCGCGGGGGTTGTTGCGCTCGCTGGTCGGCGCGGGGGGGCCGGCGTAGGTGGTGACCGGGGCCTTCGGCGAGGTGACCCCGGCGGCGGGCGTGGCGGTCCGCGTGACGGCCTGCGCGCGGGGTGTGCTGGGCAGGGAGGACGTGCGCTCGATCTTCGGCATGGGCCGCATGGTATCAGCCCGGGCATGTCAGCACCTGTCGCGGTCATCCCCGCCCGGTTCGCGGCCTCCCGCTTTCCCGGCAAGCCCCTGGCCTTGATCAACGGCAAGCCCATGGTGCAGCACGTGTACGAGCGCTGCGTCGAGGCGGCCTGCTTCGCGAAGGTGGTGGTGGCGACCGACGACGAGCGCATTCGCGTAGCGGTGCGCGGCTTCGGAGCCGTGGTGGTGATGACCTCTCCTTCCTGCGCCTCGGGGACGGACCGGGTGACCGAGGTGGCGTTGGCCCTGCACCTTCCAGACGAGGCGGTGCTGATCAACGTGCAAGACGAGCCCGCGGTGCACCCCGAGTCGCTGGCCACGCTGGCGAAGACCTTCGAGGACCCTGCGGTCGAGATGGCCACCCTGGTGCGCGCGCTTCGCGACGACGAGCGCAGCAACCCCAACGTGGTGAAGGCCGTGCTCGACGAGGCCGGCCACGCCCTCTACTTCTCGCGCGCCGATCTCCCCTTCCAGCGCGACGCGGCGGGACCCCCGATGCCGCGCTGGGCCCACCTCGGCCTCTACGGCTACCGGGCCCGCGTGCTGCAGCGCCTGGCGACGCTTTCCCCCACAGCGCTGGAGAAGACCGAGTCCCTCGAGCAGCTCCGCGCGCTGGGTCACGGCATTCGCATCGCCTGCCGGGTGACGCCGCACCAGTCGCAAGCCGTCGATCGCCCCGAAGACGTGCCGCTCGCCGAGGCGGCGTTGACCCGCCTGTTCGCCACGCGGTGAGGGACGACGCAGTGTGTTAGGGAAGGTGCATGACTCCTTCGCTGACCCAGGCCCTGGGCCTCTTCTTCCAGGCGCACCCGTGGCACGGCGTTTCGCCCGGTGAGAAATCGCCGGACATCGTCACCTGCTACATCGAGATGGTCCCCACCGACGCCGTGAAATACGAGGTCGACAAGGCGACCGGCATCCTCAAGCTCGATCGCCCGCAGCGGTTCTCGAACCAGCCGCCTTCGCTCTACGGCTTCATTCCGCGCACCCTGTGCGATGCGCGGGTGGGCGAGCGGTGTGGCCCGCGGCTGGGGCGCACCGGCATCAAGGGCGACGGCGACCCGATCGACATCTGCGTGCTCACCGAGAAGCCGATTCAGCACGGCGCGGTGCTCGTCGAGGCGATCCCCATCGGCGGCATGCGGATGCTCGACGGCAAGCAGGCCGACGACAAGATCATCGCCGTGCTCAAGGGCGACTCGGTCTACGGCGGGTGGAAGGACCTCAAGGACGTGCCGCAGCCCCTGATCGATCGCCTGCGCCACTACTTCCTCACCTACAAGGCGATGCCCGACGCGCCGAACCCCGAGGTGGAGATCGCCGAGATGTACGACGCGGCCGAAGCCAAAGAGACGATCATGAAGTCGATCGAGGACTACCGCGCCAAGTTCGGACAGATCACCGATCTCTTCGCGCCGACCCGGTAGTCACCGCTGATCACTCGACGTTCTGCAGCCCCGCCTCGATGGCGTTGCAGAGCGTCTTGAGCACCTTGATGCGGGCGAAGTACTTGTTGTTCGCCTCGACGATGGTCCACGGCGCCTCCTCGGTGGAGGTGCGGTCGATCATGTCGCAGACGGCGCGCTCGTAGGGGTCCCACTGCTTGCGGTTGCGCCAGTCTTCCTCGGTGATCTTGAACTTCTTGTGAGGGATGCGCTCGCGCTCCTTGAAGCGCCGCATCTGCTCGTCCTTCGAGATGCTCAGCCAGAACTTCACCAGCACGGTGTTGGACTTCACCAGGTCGAGCTCGAAGTCGTTGATCTCCTGGTAGGCGCGCATCCACGCGGACTCGGAGGCGAAGTGCTCGACGCGCTCGACCAGCACCCGGCCGTACCAGCTGCGATCGAAGATCGCGATGCGGCCCCAGCGCGGGAGGTGCCGCCAGAAGCGCCACAGGTAGGGCTGCGCGCGTTCTTCTTCGGTCGGCGCTGCGACGGGAATGGGGCGCACGAAGCGCGCGTCAATCGCCCCCGTCACCCGGCGGATCGCCCCGCCTTTGCCCGCGGCGTCGTTGCCCTCGAACACCGCCACCACCGACATCTGCCGCTGCCGGGGGTCGCGCGAGAGCAGGTTCAAGTGGCCCTGCCAGCGCTCGAGCTCCTTCTCGTACTTCTCCTCCGACATCGGCTGATCGACCTTGAGCGACCGGAGCACGTTGCGGCCGTCGATGGTCGGCAGGAGCGGGGGCGGCTTCTCCCTGGAGAGGTGCGGCTTCTTGTCGTCGAGCCGCATCCGCATCGCCTGGAGCAGGGTCTTCCCCACGGTCAGCGAGCGGTAGCGCGCGTCGAGGCCGTTGACCACGTACCAGGGCGCTTCGCCGGTGGAGGTCGAGCGGACGTAGTGCTCGGAGGCCCGCTCGAACTTGTTCTGGCGCCTGAAGAACGACGCCTCGTGATCGCCGACGCGCCAGCGGGTCGACTTCTTCGCCGCGAGATCCTCGAGGCGCTTCTTCTGCTGCTTGCGCGTGAGGTGGAACCAGAACTTGATCAGCAGCACCCCCTCGTCGGTGAGCATCTTCTCGAAGCGGTTCACCTCCGAGATGCGCTGGTCGAGCTCGGCCTTCGAGATGCGACCGAAGGCGCGATCGAGGATGGGCTGCGACTGCCACGCGCCGAAGAAGATCCCGATGCGGCCCTTTGGGGGCAGCCGCTGCCAGAACCGATACATGTACGGTCGCTCGAGCTCTTCTTCCGTCGGCTGGTCGAAGGCGTAGGTGACCATGTGGCGGGGGTCCATCCACTCGTTGAGCAGGTTGACCGTCTCGCCCTTGCCCGCGCCCTCCACGCCGCCGATGAGGATCAGCACGGGGAAGCGCTTCTGGTTGAGCATCTCGAACTGGGCGTCGAGGAGCGCCTGGCGAAGGACCGGCTCTTCCTTCTTCCAGGTTGCCTTATCGACCTCGTGAGCGATCTCGGCGGTATCGAACATGCGCGCGAGTCTAGGACTGATCAGCGCCCTGGGGCGACGACCTCATGGGGCGACGTGGAGCCGCAACACCGAGGGCCCACCGAGTTCCAGCGTCTGCTCCGCGAGTAGCGGCTCCTTCGCTCGGAACCACGGGACCTCGGTGTTGAGATGCGCTGATAGCGCCGGGTAGTTCGACGAGCTGACCCACAGCCCGAGGCGGTGCCCGGGCTGCAGCACCCACTCGGTGGGGAAGAAGTCGATCTCCAGCGGCCGCACCGAGTTCGGCTCGTAAGGCACCCACTGCACATCGCGCGACGTCGGCAACCGCAGCGTCGCCGCGCCGTCGGTGAGGTGCACCGCGCGCCCCTGAGGATCGATGTCGACGAGCTTGCCGTAGAACGCCGTGTCCTTCGCGGAGCTCCGCGCGCTCAGCTCGAGCCGCATTCGCCCGGCGATTCGTTTCGCCACGGTGAACGCGGGGGTGGTGAAGCGCACGACGTCGTTCCGCCCGCAGTCCCAGGTCTGCCGGACCGGCCCCGGGGTCAACGTGCCCGCCATCAGCGACTTCATGCCCAGGCCCCGCGCCCCACCCTCGCTCGGCCACGGGTGGTTCGGGTTGTACCGGTACGACAACAGCGCCGGCGACGCGCCCGCCTCGCCCCCGAGCGAACGCTGCACGCACGGCTGCGCGGCCGTCACCGTGGGCTGCAGCACCAGCACCTCGTCCTGCGTCGCCGGAGGCCAGGCCTCGCGGTGCACCGGCTTCTCGTCGCCGCGCGCCCAGCTCGTCACGCCCGTCTCGGTGAACGGCAGCGGCGCCCCCTTGAGGAAGTGCAGCAGCCACGGCACGGGGAACTTCCACAGGTACTGGCCATCGACGTCGGCCATCTCGATGTCGCCCGGCTGCATGCCGATGTGGCTGGTGGGGAGCAGCACCAGGTGGCTGCGCTCGCGGCTGCCGAGCCGCGCGAAGGTGTCGAGGCCCGCGACGAGGAACGGGTCGTCGAAGCCCTCGATGTAGAGCACCGGCACCTGGATGTGCGGGGGCACCGCGAGGAGCTTCTGGTTGGCCGCCTGCATCCACACCGGCGACGAGGGCAACGCGGCGTCGAGCCACTCGCGGTACCAGGCGCGCCGCCCACCGAAGGCCACCTCGTCACACTCGAGGTGCGGCCGATGGGCCAGCGCGCGCTCGTAGGAGTCCTGGGCGCTCGCGGGACGTTCGCGCGAAGGCATGTACGCGGCCCAGGTGGTCATCAGCTCGTGGGGGAAGAGGCCGCGCTCCGAGACGACCGCGCGCAGGTCGGTGCCGAACACCGCGAGCACCAGGGTCTTCACCTTGGGCGGCAGCGCGGTGGAGGCGGCGAGCGCCGTGCCCGCGAGGTAGCTCTGGCCGTAGAGCGCGATCGACTCGGCGAAGGGCTGCGCGTCGAGCCAGGCCAACGTGTCTTCGCCGTCGGCCACCTCGTTGATCAGCGGGTACCACTCGCCTTCGCTCTCTCGCTGACCACGCACGTCTTGCACGATGCAGCCCAGCCCGTAGCGCACGAAGACGCTGCACGTGAAGGTGAAGAGGATGTCGCGCGGGTACGGGTTGCGCATGAGCACCACCGGCGCGTGGTCCACGCCGCGCGGCATCAGCACGTGCGTCTTCAGCTTCACGCCGTCGCGCATCGTCACGTCGAGGTCGCGCCAGGCCCCTTCGTCGTGGGTGAAGTCGGGGAGCCCGTTGCCCGAGCGCACGATGTTCTGCGGCAGGGAACAGGCGCTGCACAGCACCACGAGCATCGACAGCGTTCGCACGGCGGTCACCCTACCGGGCGAATTGAAGGGTCGGCGCTTCATTCTGAACGAAGCGCGGCAATGGCCTCGCACCCAAGTGCCCGCCGTCGCTCACGATGCCTCGTGGTCCAGATGCTGCTGTTGGAAAGCGGCCGGAACCTCGAACCCTGGAGACCGCATGCGACTGCCGAACCTGGTTGGGCTGGCCCTGATGGCCGGCGTGGGAATGAGCGCCTGTGCGCACGTGAATCAAAGCGGAGAATCGGCCGAGGACCAGGCCGCCGACGACCAGGCGGCGTCGGAGCTCCGGGAGTACCAACGGCACCACCACCGCGGCAGCGTCACCCAGTTCCTCTCGATGAGCCTGGACACCATCGGGGCCGACGACGCGCAGCGCCCGCAGGTCGAACAGCTCCAGGCGTCCCTGGAGCGATGCCTCGCGCCGACGAAGGAGATCGAGACGAAGCTGGTGCTCACCTACGCCGACGGCCTCGCCGCCGGGGCGCTGTCCACCGCGACGATCGACGAGGCGCTCGAGCAGCTCAACGCCACCTCGGGCACGGTCTACGAGTGCAGCGTCGCCACCATGAACACGCTCCACGCCCTGCTCACCCCCGCCGAGCGCGAAGTGGTCGCCGACAAGGTCCAGTCCCACTGGGAGATCTGGCGCGAGGTCAACGACGAACCCGAAGCCGGCGCGCGGGCGCGGGGCAGCCGCCTGGCGGATCTCGCCGAAGAGCTCGACCTCACCCCGCGCCAGGTCGACCAGATGTCGTCGGCGCTCACCGCAGCCTTCAAGCCCGCCGCGAAGTTCGAAGCGAAGAAGGCCGAGGCGCACGTGCTGGCTTTCGCCGCGGCCTTCGTCTTCGACAAGTTCGACGCCCGGTCGGTCATCCCCGACGTGAGCGGCCGGTTTGCGGCCCACGGCGCGCGGCAGATGGCGCTGTTCTACGAGACCATCACGCCCCTGCTGGTGCCTGCGCAACGCGCAGAGCTCGCCGGCATTCTTCGCGAGCACGCGAATCACCCCACCACCGTTTCAGCCAACTGAGGCCTGCCATGAACCGCATTCTCGCGATGTCGAAGGGCCTGCTGTTGTCGGGCGCGATCCTGCTGGGCGCGGTCTCCACTCCGGCGGAGGCGCAGCCGCGGGTCGAGATCAGCCTCTTCCCCCCGGTGACCTTCAGGGCGACGACCCGGCCCGTGTATTACGAGGGCCGCGCGGCGTACTGGTACGGCAATCGCTGGTACTACCGGGACGGCCGCGAGTGGCGGTACTACCGCGAAGAGCCTGAGCACCTGCGCAACTACCGGAACAACCGCGGGCACGTTCGGCAGAACTACGAAGGCGGGCGCCACCACCGCCGCCACTGAAGGGGCCGAAGCGCGGTGAGGAGCCGCGGCCGAGAGGAAACCCCGTCCTCCGTGGGGGACGGAACCAGGCCGCGGTCATGGCTGCGCCGCCGAGACGGACAGGGCCACTTACGCCGTTGACGCCGGGCAGGCGACTGAGAAATACCGGCCTATGCGCCAGCGAAAAACCAAGTTCATCTTCACCACCGGCGGCGTCGTCAGCTCACTCGGCAAGGGCATGGCGTCGGCTTCGATGGGCGCGCTGCTCGAAAACCGCGGCCTCGACATCACGCTGGTGAAGCTCGACCCGTACATCAACGTGGACCCGGGCACGATGAGCCCCTTCCAGCACGGCGAGGTGTACGTCACCGACGACGGCGCGGAGACCGACCTCGACCTCGGCCACTACGAGCGCTTCACCTCGGCGCACATGTCGCGGCTCAACAACTTCACCACCGGCCGCGTGTACCACTCGGTGATCACCAAGGAGCGCCGCGGCGAGTACCTCGGGAAGACCGTGCAGGTGATCCCGCACATCACTGACGAGATCAAAGCGATGATCTTCCAGGCCGCCGAGGGCCACGAGGTCGTGCTGATCGAGGTCGGCGGCACGGTGGGCGACATCGAGTCGCTCCCCTTCCTCGAGGCGATCCGGCAGATCCGCTACGACGTCGGCGCGGGGAACACCTGCTACGTGCACCTCACCCTGCTCCCCTACATCGCGGCCGCGGGCGAGGTGAAGACCAAGCCGACGCAGCACTCGGTGATGAAGTTGCGCGAGATCGGCATTCAGTCCGACGTGCTGATCTGCCGCACCGATCGGCAGATCAACCAGGAGATCAAGGACAAGATCGCCATGTTCTGCAACGTGGAGACGGGCAACGTCTTCACCTCGCCCGACGTCGCGAGCATCTACGAGCTGCCGCTCGAATTTCACCGCCAGGGCCTCGACGAGCGCGTCGCCGAGATCCTCAACATCTGGACCCGCGGCCCCAAGCTCGAGAAGTGGGAGCGCATCGTCGAGACCGTCACCCACCCCGGCAAGGGCGAGGTGCGCATCGGCATCGTCGGCAAGTACATGGAGCTGAAGGAATCGTACAAGTCGCTCAACGAGTCGCTGGTGCACGGCGGCATCGCCAACGACTGCAAGGTGAACCTGGTGTTCGTCGACTCCCAGGAGGTCGAGACCCGGGGCGCCGAGGCGATGCTGGCCGACTGCCACGCGGTGCTGGTGCCTGGCGGCTTCGGGGTGCGCGGCACCGAGGGAAAGATCCAGGCGGTCCATTACGCGCGCGAGAAGAAGGTGCCGTTCTTCGGCATCTGCCTCGGGCTGCAGATGGCGGTCATCGAGTACGCGCGTGACGTGCTCGGGCTGGTCGGCGCGAACTCGCTCGAGTTCGACGAGAAGACGCCCCACCCGGTCGTGACCATCATGGAGTCGCAGGTCGGGGTGAAGGACAAGGGCGGCACGATGCGGCTGGGCGCGTACAAGTGCGACCTCAAGCCGGGCACGCTGGCGCACAAGCTGTACGGCGCCGACACCATCAGCGAGCGGCACCGTCACCGCTTCGAGGTGAACAACGCCTACCGCGGCAAGCTGGCCGAGGCGGGGCTGGTGTTCTCGGGGCTCAACACCGAGCTCGACCTGGTCGAGATGGTGGAGCTCAACGACCACCCGCACTTCGTCGGCTGCCAGTTCCACCCTGAATTCAAGAGCAAGCCGTTCGCGCCGCACCCGCTGTTCTCGGGGTTCATTCACGCGGCCCTCGCGTACCGCGACCAGAAGTAGCCACCGGCGACGGCAGCCGCCCACCGGGAGTCGGACTCAGGCGCCCGACCGGGCCAACCTGCGCTAGAGCGGTGCCCATGCCCACGCCGTCCATCACCCTCGCCGGAGCCACCGTCGGCCCCGGCCACCCGCTCTTCGTCATCGCCGGCCCCGACGTCATCGAGGCCGAAGACTTCGCCCTCCGCCACGCGAAGCGCCTGAAGGAAATCACCGCGCGCTTCGGCCTGCCCTTCGCCTTCAAGTGCAGCTTCGACAAGGCCAACCGCACGTCGATCAAGTCGTACCGCGGCCCTGGGCTCGTCGAGGGCCTGCGCGTGCTGGCGAAGGTGAAGAAGGAGGTCGGCGTCGCGATCCTCACCGACGTGCACGACATCACCCAGGTCGACGCGGTGGCCGAGGTCGCCGACATCATCCAGGTGCCCGCGTTCATGTCGCGCCAGACCGACCTCATCGCCGCGGTGGCGAAGACCGGCAAGGGCGTGAACATCAAGAAGGGCCAGTTCATCGCCCCCAAAGACATCGGCCACCAGGCGCGCAAGGCGGTCGACTCGGGCAACCCCAACGTGCTCGTCACCGAGCGCGGCGCGACCTTCGGCTACAACAACCTCGTGGTCGACATGCGCGGCTTCGCCCAGATGCGCGAGCAGGGCCTGGTCACCTGCTTCGACGCCACCCACTCGGTGCAGCTCCCCTCGTCCGGCGACGGGCAGACCGGGGGCGAGCGGAAGTTCGTCGGACTGCTGGCGCGCAGCGCCGCCGCGGCGGGCATCGACGCCCTCTTCACCGAGGTGCACGAGAACCCCGACCAGGCGCTGTGCGACGGGCCGTGCTCGCTCACCTTCGAGCTCTTCGAAGAGACGCTGCGCGACGTGCTCGCCATCCGCCGGGCGCTGGGGCATCAGAAATGACGCCCGCCGACCGCGCCGCGAACATCAAGGCCATCGTCTTCGACGTCGACGGCGTGCTCACCGACGGAGGCCTCTGGTACGGCCCCACCGGCGAAGCGATGAAGCGCTTCGACGTGAAGGACGGCCACGCCATGGTGCTCGCGCGCCTCACCGGCCTGCCGGTCGCGTTGCTCACCGCGCGCACCTCCACCATCGTCGAGGTCCGCGCCCAGGAGCTCAAGCTGGCGAAGGTCTTCCAGGGCCGCCGGGAAAAGGGCCCGGCCTTCGAGGAGCTCGCCGTGGAGCTGGGCCTGGCCCCTTCCGAGCTCGCCTACATGGGTGACGACGTGAACGACCTGCCGCCCCTGTCCCGCGCGGGCCTGAGCGGGTGCCCGGCCGACGCGGTGCCGCAAGTACGCGAGGCCGTTCACTTCGTGTCCTCCAGGCCGGGGGGCCACGGGGCCGCCCGGGAGTTCATCGAGCTCATCCTCCACGCCACCGGACGCTGGGAACAGGCGCTCGAGCACGCGCGGAAGTAGGCTGCGAGGCCGCATGGCGCTCCGTCCCAATGTCGCGAAGCTGAAGGACCTGCTGATCAAGGCGGGCGTGATCGATGAGTTCCAGGCGCGGGCGGCGATGGGCCGGCTCGAGCAGTGGGGCGGTCGACTCACCGGCGTCATCGTCGACATGGGCTTCTGCGACGACGAGACGATGGTGCAGGCGCTGGCCAA
>JBBRUE010000105.1:0-12338 GCA_038248085.1 Myxococcales bacterium
CACGAACTCCAACGGCAGCAGCGTGGCCTGCAAGCCGGGCGGGACCTGCACCAGCGCCACCACTCGCAGTTGCCGCTGAGTCACCGCCCGTTGACGGTGGCTCGGGCTCCCAGGTGGTCCGATGAGCGGCTGAAGGAGGGACCCAAGCTGGGACGCCGGTGGGCGGAGGTCTCCGGACGCATCAACTTTGTTGACAGGCGTGGGAGGTCGCTCGGCTGTCCGGCCCGTGGCGTGACAACAAAGTTGATGCATCGGGAGACCCGCGCCCGTCGCCGAGCGCCCTGGTGACGAAATGCGCATGGTGAGGGGCCCTCTCGAGCCGAGCAACGTCGTGCGCCCCTTCGCCCGCCGCGCACCGCCTGTGCCGCAGTTCCTGGTCGCATCGGCCGCAGCCCGCACTCCAGGGGTTGAGGTGTCAGGTCTGCGCGAACAGCTCTTCGCGCTCAGGGAATGAGATCGGTCGCGACGTCGACCTGCTGCGTCGAGACCATCGCGCCATTCACCCAGACCTGGTGATGCAAGAGGCGTGGGCTGGGCGCCCCGAGGTCGGGGGAGCCCCGCTCGAGCCAGGTCAGGTGCACTGCGGCGCCATCGGCCAACACCGAGCACCACGACACGTCGACGTCGCCCTCGGCGGGCACGTTGAAGGACTGCGCGCCGATGCGCAGGGTGAAGCCGGCGATGTGGCCCTCGAGGCGCAGCAGGTTCCCCGCGGGGTCGAAGCCGGTGGCCTGGCAGGCGAAGATGGAGCGCGAATCGAGGGACGTGTACGCGATGGGGTCGCCGCCCTGCAGCACCAGGCGCACCCCGGCGTCGTCGGTGTAGAGCGAGTCGGCGAACGCGTACGGGTTCCCGGGGCTGGTCGCGCGGCGCAGCACGGTCTGCGTCCGCTGGCCGTCGGCTGCGAAGGCGAGCGGCGTCCCTTCCTCGAGCGTCGTCACGGCGCCACCCTCGACCCAGGCCATCGCGGGCGAGCCGATGCCGTCGCGGTTCCCCTGGGAGACGACCACGCCAAAGCGCGGGCCGGACGAGAGGCGCACTGCCTGGCTGAGCGTGCCGGATTGGTAGGGCGTCGCCAGCCCCGGCACGACGCGTTGTTGGGCGCCGGTGGCATCACCTTCGAACCACACCCGCACCGTTCCGTCGCGCCGGAGCGTGGCGTACGCGACGCCCCCGTCCGGCCCCGAACCGAAGTCGCCCGCAAGCACGTCCCCGACGTTGAGTGACGAGGCGAGCGTCTCGCCCTTGAACACCCCGGTGCTCCTGGCGGACCAGAGGGCTCCGGCGCGCCACGTGCCGTACCACTCGGTGCCCTCGGTGGTGAGGTGGGGCTGCTCGGCGCCCCGGGTGAGCGTCGCCTTCGAGCCATCGAGCAGCCAGGTGTCGGCCCGGAGGTGTTCGATCGTCCCGCCCTCACCGGCGCCCTGGGCGGGCAGGTTCGAAATCTGGTTGCGATTGGCGACGACGTGAAGGCCGTCGGCGTCGAGCGTGGCCGTGGGCCGGATGAACTCAGTCCAGGGACTCTTCGCCGGGGTACACGAAACCGACGACACCGCGACCGCAACGAGCACACCCAGCCGAACCGTTCGAGCCATGAGGGCGGACTCAAGCATGACGTCGGGAGGCGGCGAAGAGATCGCGGCAAGGGCATCGCGCCCCGCGCATGAGTTCAAGAAGCTCGAACACAGACGTGTCGCCGCGCGACCTACGGCACGTGGAGGCCGACCTGGACGAAGGCTCCGAAGGACGCGCCGCCGTACTCGCTGCGCAGGCCGCGGGTCGCGCTCGCCGCCTGGTACGCCGCCGAGTTGGTGAGCACGTCGGCGGCGGTCAACGAATCGGAGACGTGGGGATCGGGCCCGCGACCCAGGGGGAGGTACCCGCCGGCGCGAATCAGCACCGTCTGGGTGAACGAGTACTCGACCGAAGGAATGAGCAGCGCGCTCGGGTCGACGAGGTTGACGATCACCGACAGCTGGGCCGAGAGCAGGTCACTGGCGAGGAAGGACGCCGCCACCGCGGCCTGGTGCTTGCCCGCGCCGAAGATCTCCCCGCGCACCACGCGCGCCGAGGTGAGCACCGCCGCGTACTTCGAGGGGTCGTTGGTGCCGAACCCGTTGAACGCGTACTCGACCATCAACACCACCTTCTCATGCGGCTTCACCTCGCCGCCCACCACGCCGCGGAAGAAGTGCTCGCCGAGGGTCACCGTGCCCGTCTCGAGCCCGAGCAACTGCAGGGTGTACGCGCCCTCAGCGTGCACGCCCACCGGCCCGAGGTCTCCGACGAGGTCGGCGCCGATCACCAGGTCGCGCACGTACTTGCCGAACGACACCGACACGTCCCAGCCCTTCACGTTGGTCTGGAAGCGCGCCACCCCGCCCATGTCGGCGGCCTTCAGCTGCGGCAGGTAGAGCAGGTCGAGCTGCGTGACGTCGCCCAGCGCGACGGCGAGGCGCACGGCGTCGAAGCCCCGGCGTACCTCGCGGTCCACCACGGTCGGAGGAAACGGCGAGAGCACGTCGGTGGGGTTCCACAGCCGGCCGGTGCCCCACGAGAGCACCTGGCGGCCGACGGTGAGGTCTCCGAAGGGGAGCGCGACCTTCACCGCGAGGCGATCGAGGTTGTGCTCGAGCCGCCACGCCGAGCCCATCGCCAGCGAGCCCCCGAGCTCGACGATGCGCCGCTGGGCGCCGGTGCCCGTCCCGCCGATTGTGCCGCTGAGCGAGGTGCCGCCCGAGAACGCGGGATCCGACGCGAGCGAGAGCGCGAGCTGCCACGCCACGTCGAGCTCGAACGTGTCTTCGAAGCGGAACTTCGAGGCGATGCGGAAGAGGTGCGCGCTGAGCACGCCCCCGTCGGGCACGGTGGCGGCCGGGTCGAGCAGCGACACCTGCTTCTGCGCCGCGGTGACCGCGTCGGGGTTGAGCCAGAGGCCGGTGAGCAGCGTCTTGTAGAAGCCGCTGAGCTCGAGCACCCCGCCCTGCCCGTCGCGCGCGACCTCGCGGGCGAACGCCGGCTCCGTGAGCCCGAGCACCAGCAGCGCGGCGCAGCGCAGGGCCTTCACGTCAGCCCGGCCGCTTCTCGTTGGCGACGATCTGCCCGTCGACGAGGCGCACCACGCGGTCGGCCCGGTCGAGCACCATCGGGTCGTGGGTCGAGAAGATGAAGGTGATGCCCTGCTCGCGGTTGAGCTCGCGCATCAGGTCCATCAGCGCCGCGCCGGTCGCCTGGTCGAGGTTGGCGGTGGGCTCGTCGGCCAGCACCACCGCCGGCTCCGAGACGATGGCCCGCGCCACCGCCACCCGCTGCTGCTGCCCGCCGCTCATCTTCAACGGCCGCGCGTCGAGGTAGGCCGAGAGGCCCATGCGATCGAACACCGCCTTCACCTTCGCGCGGCGCTCCGAGCTCTTGATGCCCTTGAGCTGCAGCACGTAGCCGGCGTTCTCCGCCGCGGTGAGCACCGGCACCAGGTTGTACGACTGGAAGACGAAGCCGACGCGATCGCGGCGGAGGTCGGCGAGCTCGGTGCGCGAGAGGCCCGACAGCGCACGGCCATCGATGCGCACCTCGCCCGAGGTGGCCGCGTCGAGCCCGCCGATGAGGTTGAGCAGGGTGGTCTTGCCCGAGCCGCTGGGCCCGGCGAGCGCCATGAACTCGCCCTTCTCGACGGACACCGACACGCCCCTCAGCGCGTGCGCGGGAGGCTGGCCCTTCTCTTCGTACGACCGGGTGACGTTCTCGACTTCGACGACGGCCATGGGAGCTCCCTGGGAAGAGATTCAGGTGCGGCGCAGCGCTTCTGCGGGTTGGAGGCGGGTGATGCGCCGCGCGGGGAAGATGCCGACCACCAACGCCATCGCGTAGACGAAGGACGAGGCCTTGAGGATGTCGGCGACGCTGAAGCGGGTCTTGACCAGGGTGGAGAGGGTCGCGCCCTCGAGGACCACCGACTCCCCGCCGGTGCTGAGCTGCAGGCCGGTGTGGGAAAACTGCCAGGTCAGCAGGCCGCCGAGCAGCGCGCCGAACACCACGCTGACGCTGGCGATCCAGAACGACTCGGCGAGCACCACGCTCACCACCTGGCCGGGCCGGGTACCCAGGGCCATCAGCACCCCGAACTCGCGGGTGCGCTCGAGCACCGACATCAACATCGTGTTGAGCACCCCGAGGCCGACCAGCAGGTACACGAAGGTGGCCAGCGCGAAGACGACGGTGTCCATCAGCCCTTCCATGCGCTTGAGCACCGGGAGCAGCTCGCCCCAGATGAGCACCTCGACCTGGTCGCCGAGCGTGGCCTTCAGCTGCGCGGCCACCGCGTCGGCCTGCTCGGGTCGCGCGAGCTGGATGACGAGCTGGTGCGTCGCGTCTTCGAGGCCGAGCAGACCCCGCGCCGCCGGCTGCGAGACGTAGACCTGGCGCTGGGCGATCGCCGGGGAGATGGAGTGGAAGATGCCCCGCACGCGGAACAGGTCGGCGCCCATGTCGGCGTCGGCGCGCTGCACCATCAACCGCACCCTGGAGCCCACCTTGAGGCCGAGGCGCTCGGCGAGCGGCTCCCCCACCAGCACGCCGTGGGCGTCATCGGGCGCCGGCAGCGCGCCGCTCACCACCTGGCGCAGGTGGGCCGAGAGCCGCTGCTCATCGGGCCAGTCGACACCGAACACCTCCACCGGCTCGTTGCCGCGCGCGCTGGTGGCCAGGCCGCGAGCGAGCACCCGGGTGCCCACCTCGGAGCCCTCGGGGAGCTGCAGCGTGCGGCGCCACTGCGCGACGCCGGGCATCGCCGTGCCGACGTCGTGGCGGGGGCGGTACCCCTTCGCGAAGACCTCGACGTGGCCCATGCCGGCGTTATCGAGCTGGTTCCGGGCCTCGCCGATCATCCCCCCGACGATGCCCGAGTAGAAGATCACCAGCAGCAGGCCGACGCCGATGGCGCTCATGCTGATGAACGTGCGGCGCCGGTTGCGCCAGATGTTCCGCCACCCCAGCGAGAGCGCCTGGTTCACGTGTGCCTCAAGGCTTCGACGGGCTTGAGCCGCGCGGCCCGGAGCGCGGGGATCAACGCGCCGAGCAACGCGGTGAACAGCGCGGTCACCGCGGCCCCCTTCAGCGCCGAGGGCAGCAACACCATCGTCAAGTGCGTGGGCATGCGTACGCCCATGACGTCGCCCTGGGCCATGGCGCTGAGGTCGGTGCTGCCCAGCGCGGCGAGCACCACCGCGGCGAGGGCGACGCCGACCACGAAGGCGAGCGCCGCCTGCCACAGGGCCTCGAACAGCACCATGGCCAGCAGCCGCCCCGGTCGCGTGCCCAGCGAGGCGAGCACTCCGAACTCGTGGGTGCGCTCGAAGACCGACATCGTCATCGCGTTGAACACGCCGAGGCCGACGATGAGGAAGATGATGAAGTCCATGAAGTCCTGGCTGCGGCGCTTGGTGTCGAGCGAGGCCTTCATCTGCGGGAGCATCTCGGACCACGACACCGCCTCGAGCGTCTGGAGGTCGAGCGCGGCGCGCAGCGCGCCCACCTCCGGCGAGAGGTCCTCGCGATCGGTCGGCAGCCGAACGACGAGCTGATGCACCCCGTCACCGAGCCCGAAGAAGTCCTGGGCGTCGCTCAGCTTCATGGCCACCGTGTTCGCGTCCATCGCGGCGCTGCTGGTGGTGAAGGTGCCGGCCACGGTGTAGCGATCGTTGGCCACTGAGCCATCGGTGGCCTGGCTGACCAGCACCAACTCCGCGCCGGGGGCGATGCCCAGCTCGACGGCGAGGTCGCGGCCGATCAACACCTCGCGCTTCACCGCGAGGTCCTTGCCCTGGTCGAGGCGGTAGAGGCTGGTGGTGCCCGGCTCGACGCCCAGCACCATCACCGGCGCCGAACGTTCCCCGGCGCCCGCGAGCCCGGCCCCGATGACGCGTCGCTCGGTGGTCGCCCCGGGGAGCGCGCCGTGCAGCGCGGCCTCGACCTGCAGCGGGTTGGCCACCACGTTGTTGAGTGAAGGCGCCTCCTGGTAACCGGCGCCGTGCACCTGGAGGTGACCGAGCAGGCCCGAGGTGATGTCCCCGATGATCGATTGAAAGGCGAGCTCGCGGTAGCTGAAGAGCACGACGATGCCCGCCACCCCGAGCGAGAGCGCGCTCATGGTGATCAGCGAGCGCCGCGCGTTGCGCCAGAGGTTCCGCCACGCCATGGCCATGAGCATGATCAGTCCTTCCCCTGCTGCAGGCGGCGCAGGCTGAAGGTGTCGTCGGGCACGTCGACGTCGAGCTCGATCGACTCGTAGGTCATCGAGGTCAGGCGGCCCTTCTCGGCGGGCACGATGGAGAGCTTCATGGGGAAGTTGCGCCAGCCGAGCTTCTTGAGCTCGCTGAAGCGCATGCGGCGCGCGAGCACGCCGTCCTCGTCGTAGAAGCGCTGCTCGAGCGGAACGCAGGTCTCGCGATCGAGCACCAGCTCGACCTTGCCCCACACCACCTTCGCTTCTGGCTTCGGGATGAGGGTGACGAACCACGCCTTGCGCCCCTCGTGCTCGAACGTCTTGTCGACCTTCGCGGTGTAGTCGGTGGTGATCGACGAGCCCTTCACCAGGTCGTCGTTGGTGAAGTCCGAGCCCATCCAGCTGTCGCCCATCATCCCCGAGGGCAGCTTCATCACCCGGCCGGCCTGGGGCAGGTAGTTCCACAGCTGCTTCTCACGCTTGAGGGTCATCATCCCGGTCTCGCGCGGGCCGCCTTCGAGCACACGCACGAGCGAGAAGTCGCGGCCCTTGCTCCAGATCTTCAGCTTCACCGAGCGCTCGTAGCTGGGCGTCTTGATGGCCATGGTCATCACCGCGACGGACGAGCGGCCCTCGAGCACGCGCTCGGTGCGCTGCACCAGGGCCACCACGTCGGGGTGCTCATCGGCGCTGGGACAGGCCGGGAGATCGGCCGGCGGCACGTCGGGGGCGACGGACAGCAGCAACGCGAGGAGCGAGAGCAGCATGGGTCAGCCTTTCTTCGGAGGAGCGGCGATGCGCCTGGCCAGGTCGAGCATCAGGTCGGAGAACGACTCCATCTGGGCGTCGGTCGGCACCTGGTCGCCGGGGTACATCGACTGGTAGAGCGAGGTCTTCGCGGCCTCGATGAGCGCCATCAGGGGGCCGATCGGGATGTCGCTGCGCAGCGCGCCGAGCTCCACGCCGCGGGCGAGGAAGAGCCCCATCACCTTCCGCGACGGCGCGAAGAGCGGCACCAGACGGGCGGCCAGGTCGGGCTCGGTCGCCAGGGCGTTCGCGAGGCGCAGCACGCAGTCGTACCGCGAGCGCTTCGATTCCAGCGCCTTCAACCGGTCGTGGCTGAGGCGCCGGAGCTCGGACCAGAACGCCCGAGCCGTCGCCGGCGGAGGCATCGCGCCGGTCAGCGCCTCGGGCCCGGCCGCCTCGATGAAGGTGGTCGCCGCGAGGTCGGCCTTGTCGTCGAAGTAGTAATAGAACGAGCCCTTCGAGAAGCCCGCCGCGGCGAGGATGCGGTTGATCGACGCCGACTCGTAGCTGCGCGTACCGAACTCGAGGGTCGCCGCGTCGAGCAGCTTCTGTTTCTTCTGGGGGTTGATCTTCGTGAAGCGCGGACGCGGCATGGACCACCTGTGTGGACCAGTTCTATAGACCATCTGGTCCACACTTCAAGTGGGGCGTCGCTTGAAGTGAACGGGGGGTTCGTCATCTTGATTGATCAACCTGGGCACCCCGCCGCGCAAGTGACTGAACCTGCCGCGAACCCGTGGTGGCCCGATTGGTGCTCATCGCTGCACCGAGCGTGACGGCAGCCCGCCGCCGGCGGACCCAACACGCACCAACCAGTGCACCAGGAGCAGTCCATGAGCGACCTCAAGAGCAGCATCAACACCGTGAAGAACGACGTGAGCCACGCCGCAGACAAGGCGAAGGAAGCGGTCGGCGACGCAGCCCACAAGGTGTCCGTCGTCGCCGGCGACGCCGCGCACAAGGTCAAGGAGATGGCCCACGACGCTGCCCACAAGGCGAAGGAGGTGGCGGGCGACGTCACCCACAAGATGGAGGTCGCGGCGCACGACGTCGGCAAGAAGGTCGAGAAGGTCGGCCACGACATCAAGAAGGCCTGAGCGCTCGCGCCACCAGCCCCAGCCCGCCGCGCCGCTGCGGAAACGCCGCCCGCTCAAGGTGACGCCACCACCCCGTCATCTTGATGGAGGCGCCGTCCGTTCGAGCGCGCAAGCACGCTGAATGACGCGGGCCCCGAACCTGCAGTGTGCCCAATCACCCGTCATGAAACGTCTCGCCGCCCTCGCCCTGAGCCTCGCCCTCCTCGCCCTGGTGCCCGCCTGCGCCGGGCATCTCACCGACGGCGTCTTCACGCGAGGCGACGTGCGCTACCGCATCGGCGCGATCCCCAGCACCTGGCAGACGCTGAACCTCCGCGAGAACGACGTCGCGTTCATCTCGAAGGACTCGCCCCACACGCTGGCGATCAACGCGACCTGCGAAGACCACGACGACCCGCCGCTCGACGTGCTCACCCGGCACCTGCTGATGGGCTTCACCGCGCGCGAGACGATCAGCCAGACCCGCGAGTCGCTCGACGGCCGCGAGGCCCTGCGCACGCACGTCACCGCGAAGCTCGACGGGGTCCCGGTCGAGTTGATCCTCGTGGTGATGAAGAAGGACCGCTGCGTCTACGACTTCACCTACCTCTCGCCGGTGGGCCGGCTCGATGAGCGCGCCGCGACCTTCGAGCAGGTGCTCGCGCACTTCCGCACCGAGTCGTCCACGTGAGCGCCGCGGCCGCCGCCGTCGCTGCACCCGCGAAGAAGCCCCGCCAACACACCGCGGTCGCCCAGGTCGGCGGCCTCGTGCTCATGCTGGGTCAGACGCTGCGCAGCACCTTCAAGCGGCCCTTCGCCCTCAAGTCCATCGCCACGCAGGTCGAGCTGCTGGGCATTCGCTCGCTGTCGATCGCCATGATGACCGCGGTCTTCGCGGGCCTGGTGATCTCGATTCAGTTCGCGTTCTTCCTCGCGCGCTTCGGGGTGCAGCACACCGTCGGCAAGGTGGTGGTGCTGACGCTCTTCCGCGAGCTCGCTCCGGTGCTGACCGCGCTCACCGTCGGCGCGCGCGTCGGCTCGGGCATCACCGCCGAGCTGGGCGCGATGAAGGTCACCGAGCAGATCGACGCCATCCGCATGCTCGGAGCAGACCCGATCAAGAAGCTGGTCTACCCGCGCATCTGGGCCTGCGCGCTGGTGCTCCCCGCCCTCACCATTCTCTCCGACGTCGTCGGCCTGCTCGCTGGCGCCATCGTGGTGTGGGCTGAATACGGCATCCCCATTCGCGAGTTCCTCAGCTCGGCGATCGAGACCGCCGAGGTGCTCGACTTCACCTCCGGCATCTTCAAGGGCGTGGTCTTCGGGCTGATCATCGGCACCGTCGGCTGCTTCAAGGGCTTCCACGTCAAGGGCGGCACCGAGGGCGTGGGCATCGCGACCACCGAGACCGTCGCCATGGCGTCCGTCGGCGTCTGCGTCTCGGACTTCCTCATCACCAAGTTACTGCTCGTCTTCGGCTGACGAGAAGGCCCCGCCATGACTCCCGCTCCCGCAGCCCCGAAGCCCCCCCCGGTCGACAAGGAGCACCGCGCCGCGATCCGCGCCGGGGTGTTCGTTCTCGTGGCGCTCGGCGCCGGGATCGCGGTGTTCGCCGTCCTCGGGAGCGCGCACCGGGTGTTCCAGACCCACGAGCACTACTTCGCGTACTTCCAGGACGTCGACGGGCTCAAGCTCGACTCGCCGGTGCGGCTGGGCGGCTTGAGTGTCGGCACGGTCGACGAGATCACCTTCTCGCCCACGCTCAAAGACACGCGCGTTCGCGTCGGGGTGAAGGTCTCGAACGAGTTCAGCTCGCGGGTGCGCAGCGACTCCATCGCCCGCGTGGGCAGCCGGGGCGTGCTGGGTGACAAGACCATCGACATCTCGCTGGGCTCCGAGGAGGGCAAGGCCGTCGCGAGCGGCGGGGAGCTCACCGCGGGCATCGGCGGCGACATCACCTCGTTGCTCAAGTCGTCCGGGGTGGTGGTGGAGAACGTCGTCACCATCTCGAATGACCTGCGCAAGGCGGTGGCCTCGTTCACCACGCCCGAGCTCCGCGCCGAGGTCACCGGGGCGGTCGAGAACCTCCACGGCATTCTCAAGGAGGTGGCCGAGGGCAAGGGCGCGATTCACCGGGTCATCTACGATCCCCAGACCGGCGAAGACATGAGCGCCCTGCTGGCCAGCGCGACGAAGACCGCCCACCGGCTCGACGGCGCCATCGCCAAGGTCGACGCGATGCTCGAGGAGATCCGCACTGGCAACGGCACCGCCCACGCGGTGCTCTACGGCGTCGAGGGCAAGCGCGCGCTGGAGGAGCTGGGCACCACCGCCGCCGAGGTGACCTCGCTGTTGCGCGACGTGAAGGCCTCAAAGAGCGGGGCAGCGCACGCGCTGCTCTACGGCGACTCGAAGGCGCTGGTCGACGACCTCGCCATCTCGGCCACCAACCTCAAGATGATCACCGACAAGGTCGCGAAGGGGGAAGGCTCGCTGGGCGCGCTGGTCAACGACCCCACCGCCTACGAAGACCTCAAGACCATTCTGGGCAACGTGAAGCGCAACCGCCTGCTGCGCGAGCTGGTGCGGGTGACCATTTCGAACCGCGACGCGTACGAGGAGACCGGCGCGCCGGTCGGCCCGGTGGTGCCGGAGACGAAGCCGTGAAGCTGCCCATTCCCCTGCCGAAGCTACCGAAGTTGCCGAAGCTGCTGGCGACGAAGGTCCGCCCGGCGCGCGAGTTCGCCCGCCCGGTGCGCGGCCAGGAGTTGATCCGCTTCGAGCACCTCGACAAGGCCTTCGGGGACCACGTCATCTTCGAAGACCTGAGCCTGGCGGTGAACGAGGGCGAGACCCTCACCGTCATCGGCGGCTCGGGTACCGGAAAGAGCGTGCTGCTCAAGTGCCTGGTGGGGCTGATCGCCCCCGACGCGGGGAAGGTGATCTTCGAGAACCACGACCTCACCGGCTTCGACGAGGAGGACTACCGCTCGGTGCGCAAGCGCGTGGCGATGGTCTTCCAGGGCTCGGCGCTCTTCGACTCGATGACCGTCGGCGAGAACGTGGCGTACCCCATTCGTGAGCACCTCCCGGACCTCTCGCCCGACGAGGTGCGCGCGCGCGTACGCGAGAAGCTGCGGCTGGTGAACCTGTCCAACAGCGAAGACGTGCTGCCCTCGGAGTTGTCGGGCGGCATGCGCAAGCGCGTCGGCCTCGCGCGGGCCATCGCCACCGACCCCGACGTCATCCTCTGGGACGAGCCGACGTCCGGCCTCGACCCGGTGAGCACGCAGATGATCAACGACCTCATCATCCAGATGCACAAGGAGCTGAACTGCACCTCGGTCGTCGTCACCCACGACATGGCGAGCGCCTTCCGCATCTCGGACCGCATCGCCATGCTCGCCAAGCACACCATCATCGAGGTGGGCACGGTGGCCCAGATGAAGGCCTCGACGAACCCCGACGTGCGCGCCTTCTTCGACGCAGAGGCCTGAGCGGAATCAGGCGTCCCAGCGCACCTGGTAGGTCGCGCCCTGCTCGTCGCGCGAGACGACCTCGACCGTCCCGTTGCGAGCGCCGCTGATCAGCAGCGCGCCCTGCAGCAGCCCCTGCACGTAGCCGGGGTGCACGAAGGGCTCGTTGATCCAGAAACGGACCTGCGTCGGGGTCTCTGGAGTGAGGGAGATCTCGTTGTAGTTGCAGCCGGTGTGGAGGTTCTGGCGCATCCGTCCCAGCGTGCGCATCGGCCCCAGCACCCGGGTGATGCCAGCGAGGGCCCGGCCGAGCATCGTCTGCCCGAACCCGTCGATGATGGCCCGCCCCAGCAGGACGTGGGCCTCGGCGACGTCGAGTTTCGGCCACACCTGCGCCGCGGCGAGCGCGATCGCAGAGTTCCAGACGGACCGGGGATAGGCCGGCAGCAACGGGCGGCTGAGATCGAGCCCGACGTCCTTCAGCGCGGCCGAGAGCTCGGGCGTCACGCGGGCGCCGAGGCCCTTGATGAACAACCCCTCCACCGCCCCGGCGAAGATGACTTGTTGCGGGGGAGCGGAGGCCGGCGACATCGGAGCCGTCTAGCAGACTTGTCGGCCGTTCTCTGCGCGTCGCGATGCTCGGAAACCAGCTACGGCGTGGTGACCTTCGAGCGGTACTTCTCGGGCACGTTGCTCAGCTCGTCGGTGAGATGCAGCACGCCGTGGTCGTCGGTGAACTGGAAGAGCTTCTTCTCGACC
>JBBRUE010000106.1:0-12280 GCA_038248085.1 Myxococcales bacterium
ACGGCGCCCGCGAAGAGCACCATCGCCGCGGCGAGCAGGTAGACGATCTTCCGGGCGACAGACCTCACGGGGCCTGAGAATGTCGCATGAAAACACCGGCGCCGGGCCACCTCCGAGGGCGGTCCGGCGCCGGCATCCGTCACCGCCGCGTCAGCGCGTGGTGGCCCGTCGGCCCTGCGCGGCCGGCGCCGAGGACTCCTTCGCCTCGGTCTTCACCTTCTTGACCGCCACCGTGGTCGGCCCGGTGGTGGTGAGGAACGGCTTGAGCTTCTCCAGCTTCTTCGCCCCGAACCCCTTCACCTTGCGCAGGTCGTCCACCTTGGCGAACGGCGTCTTCGTCCGGTGCTCGATGATGCGCTTGGCCGCCTTCTGACCGATGCCCGGCAGCAGATCGAGCTGCTGCGCGGACGCGGTGTTCAGGTTCACCACCCCGGTGACCTCCTTCTTGGTCACCGACTTCGCCGCCATCGCCGTGCCGGCGCTCATCGCGAGAACCGCCACCGCCACCCACCCCATCACCTTCGTTCCCGTCTTCATTTCAGTGTCCTCCCATCGAATCGGCCGCGAGGGCCTCCTGCGTCGGCGACCCATTCGCCGACTTGTTGTTGTTGGTGCCTTCGTTCGCGCGACGCTCGTCGAGCGCCTCACGCACGTGCAGCTTTCCGTCGAGCGGGAGCACGTCGAGGTACACGTTCATGCTGCCGTCGCGGTTCACCCACGCCGACCCCGCCTTCACCCACACCGACTTCTTCTCGTTCTGTTCCAGGATCTCCTTGATGGAGAACACCTGGTACCGCTTGCCCTGAACCAAACCGCACCCCCTGTCAGCGTCGGCGCCAGTGCCGACGTGCAGGCTCGTTGAGCAGCGGGTGTGCCAGCGGGGGGGAGTCGGGGATCAACGGGTTGCGCTGGTCAGCGGCGCTCGGCCGGGCGATGCGACACGGACGCTCCGAAGCCGTTCTCAGTCACCGAAGTCGTAGCCGAGCTCTCGTTGATGACGCATGGCCATCAGCGTCAGGTGCCTGGGCCCGACGAGGTACAGCACGAGGTACTCGCCCACGAGGTACTCGCGCAGCACGCCGCCGAGTCGGCCCCTGACGCGCTCGACGATCGGCCGGAGCACGAGCTGCCCCCGATCGAAGGGACGACCGACACCCGGTTGCTGACGCAAGAGCGGGAGCACCTCTCGACGCAGGCCCTGCAACGCCCGCAGGAAGGCCTCGGGGTGCTCGGGACGGAACGACTCGAGCCCGTCGAGGTTCCGCTGGAAGTTCGCCGTGGTGACGACCTTCCAGCGCTTCACTTCTTCTTCCTCCTGGCGAGCCGGGCAATGCGTGCCTTGAGGGACTGCTCGAATTCCTTCTCGGTCAGCACCCGGCCGGCGGCGATGTCGTCGAGGGACCGCTCCACGTCTTCGAGGAGCAGGAGCTGCCCTCGTTCCCGTTCGAGCTGGCGGTAGTAGTCGAGTTTTTTGATGTCGATCACCGCGACGTACGCCTCGCCGCCCTTGGTGATGATCTTGTCGTCGCCGGCCTTCGCCTCGTCGACCAGCTCCGAGAAGCGGGCCCGGGCAGCGCTCAGGGGGACGATGTCGCGGCTGTACACGGTCATGTACAGAATTCTGTACAGCCGCCCGTCAGCGCGTCAATCGAGCAGGAACGTATACGTGTAGACGAAGGTGTAGCCGACCGCCTCGCCGCCCTTGGTGGCCGGCTTGAAGCGGAACCTCCGCAGCGCCTCGCGGGCCGCCTCGTTGAGCCCGTAGCCGGGGCCGCTGATCACCGCGACCTCGGTCACCTGGCCCGCGGGGTCGAGCGTCACCTTGAGGCGCACCGAGCCCTCGATCTCGTTCTTCTTGGCGTCGTCAGGGTAGGGGATCTTCACTTCGCCGAGCATCACCGGCTCGGTGTCGGCGCCGCCCGGAGGCGCGTACTTCGGCGCGCTGTAGGCCTTGACCTGCGAGGCGTCGGTGATCTTGTCCGAGGTCTTGCCGTAGGTGGTGTTGCCGACCTGCACCGCGAAGCCACCGGCCGCGGTGGTCGACGACATCGAGATGCCCACGATGATCGGCACCGGCTTGTTGTTCTCGGGCGGCGGCGCGTCGTTGGGCGGCGGCGGGAGGTCTTCCTTCGGCTTGGGCGGCGGCTCGGCCAGCTTCACCGGCGGCGGCTTGAGCTTCACCTTCTCGAGCGGCTTGGGCGGCTCTTCCTTCTTCGGCTCCTCGACCTTGGGCGGCGGGGGCGGCTCGTAGAACTCCATCTCCACCCGGCGCGGTGGATCGAGGCGGGCGAGGGCCGAAGGGAGCAGCTCGAGCAAGACGGCATGGCCGCCCACCGAGAGGACGATCAACCCGAGGAGGAGCCAAACGCTCCAGTCGTCCTCTGTCTTGAGCGGGGTGCTGCCGGTGGAGCTCATCGTCGTCACGGACAACCCATTCGACACCCGGAGGCGTCGTGCGGGTTCCTTCTTCAGGGCGAGGGCGGGGCGGCCTTCGCCTCTTTTTGAATGTTGAGGGCGAACTTGGCGATGCCAGCTTCTTTCACCAGGTCGATGAGCCCCATCACCTTGCCGTAGTTGAGCGACTGGTCGGCGCTGATGATCGCGCGCACTTCTTTGTCCTTGGCGACCGCGTCCTTCATCTTCGCCATCAGGCCCTCGGGCGGCACCTCGATGCCGTCGAAGAAGACCTTGGCGTCCTTGTCCATGGTGAGCATCACCGGGCCCTGGACCGTCTTGTCCTGGGTGTTCGCCGCGCGGGGGAGATCGACCTCGACCGTCTCACGCACGATGAAGTTCGCCGTCACCATGAAGATGATCAGCAGCACGAGCATGATGTCGACGAGGGGCGTGACGTTGATGCCCGTGATTTCGTCTTCGCCTTCGGGAGCGCCGCCGGCCATCGCTTACTTCCCCGTCGTGGCGCGGAGGTGACCGACCAGCGCGTGACCCAGCGCCGTCGAGCGCGCGACGGTGTTCTTCACCGAGCGCTGCAGCACGTTGTACGCAATGACCGCGGGGATGGCGACGGCCAGGCCGACCGCGGTGGCGACGAGCGCCTCGGAGATGCCGGCCATCACCGTCGACTGCACTTCGGCGCCCTTCGCGCTCGAGAGGCCGAGATCCTTGAAGGCCTTGATGATGCCGAGCACGGTGCCGAACAGGCCGATGAACGGGCTGTTGGAACCCAGCGTGCCGAGGATGGAGAGGAACCGCTCGTAGCGCGGGCGCTCGCGGGCCATCGTCGCGTCGATGACTTCCTGCACGGAGTCGGGGCCGCGATCGACCCAGTCGAGCCCCTCGCGGAGCACGGCGGCCTCCATGCCCTTGAGGGTGGCGACCTCGGTCTTCACGCCTGACAGGTCGCCCTTGGCCAGCTTGAGCAGCACCACGTCGCTGTTCTTCAGGCCGCGCACGCCGAAGTAGATGCCGCGCTCGAACATCACGGCGATCGAGATGACGGACATGAAGGCCAACAACCACAGCACCCACTCGGAGTTCCCGGTGAAGACGCCCAGCAACTTGAGAGTCAGCCAACCCTGGTGCTCACTGCCTGCCTGCGCCAACAAGAGAAACGGAGTCATGGAACCTGTGGAGGAAGGGCCTGAACGAACGGGGTGATCTCGTGCGGGAGGTGTCGAATGTCAACGGAAACGCACGTCCCCGACGCGTCAAAACGCTCGCGCTGCGTCCCTCAACGACAGCGCCGCGGTCCTGATTTCCCCCAAACGGGCGAGCGACATTCCTGTCGCGGTCGGCTGGGGGCGGTGGGTGGGCTCCCCAAGCCCCGAGTCCCGCTGCTGTTTGAGCATGGTGAGGATGAGCTGGCGGACCTCGTCGGCCTGCTCGAGCCCCACGAGGGTCACGAGGTGGGAGTTCTCGGCCCCCGGGGTGGTGTCGGCGCCCGCGGTCGAGATGGTGAGCGACTTGAAGCCGAAGAAGCGCTCGAGCGGGCCCTGGGTGACCTCGATGTTCTGCACGTTGGCGTAGCTGAGGGTCACCTCTTCGCGTTTCCAGGCGCCCTGGGCCACGCGCAGCGAGCGGTCGCCGACGAGGTAGTGGCGCAGCTCGAAGTCGACGCGGGTGGTGACGAGCGCGAGGCCGATGGCGAAGCCCTGGATGACGAGGAGGCCCATCGCGATGGCGACGCCCCAGCCCTTGAGCTGCACCACCAGCGCGATGAGCCCGATGCCCAGGCCGATGAACTGGTTCAAGAACCCGAAGAGCGTCTGGAGGTAGCGGTAGGCGAGCCACTTCTCGGACGGCTTGAGGCTGCGCACCAGCGAGCTGCCTTCGGGCAGGTGCGGCGGGGCGAGGTCGAGCTTGAGCAGCGGCAGGAAGATCGGCTTGAGGATGTTGAGCAGGAAGTCCATCACGCACCGCCCTTCTTCGTCGTGAGCGCCTTCGCGGCGTCGGCCAGCGCGTCGCGGATCTCGACGAGCACCGCGTCGGTGGCGTCGGCGGTCGGCGCGGGCTCGTGGGTGTCGGTGAGCACGCCGCGCATGCGCGCGTAGAGGTAGTCGCGAATGGCGTTGAAGTCCTTCACCCCGACGATGGCGAGGTTGCCGCCTGCGCCGGAGCCGGCGGTCTGCACGGTGACGGTGCCGATGCCCAGCCAGCGCTCGACGATGTTCTGCGAGAGGTGGATGTCCTGCATGCGCGCGTAGGTGAGCTGCATCTCGCGGCGGAAGAGGATGCCGTAGCCCATCGAGACCCCGCTCGCGTCGAAGCGGTACCAGAGGGTGTGGTAGCGAAAGTAGAAGGGGATCATCGCGATCGGCGCGGCGCAGAGCATCGCCAGCGAGGTGATCGCGTACAACCACAGCAGTGCGGGTTCGGGGCGGGTGATGAGGTGGACCCGCTTCTCGAGCACCGCGAGTTCGACAGCGTTCATGGCGGCGCACCGTAGCCTGCGGCGGGACAGGCGCCCGACGAGTTCAGAGCGCGAGGCCGGTCGCTGCGCCGTGCGACTGCTTGAAGGGTTCCAGCCGATCGCTGATGCCCCACCAGTCGGCCCACTTCGTGAGGAACGCCCAGTCCAGCGAGGAGCGCCCCTGCGCGGCGGCGTCGAATACCATCTGCACGTCGTGGCTGTCCTTCGGGCGTGAGGCGAGCAGCTTGTAGATGATGACCGCTTCTGCGCTGGCGGCGTGCACGCCGACCCCTTCCACGATGACCGGGACCGCGGTCGCGAGCACTGCCGTCTCGAAGGCGGTCTTTCCGAGGAATACGTCCACTCGCGTCGAAGGGGCGGCACCGCTCCAGAAGAACGCGATGTCGGGCAGCGCGTCTGCAGCGTCCGATTGAACGTGTTGGCCTTCGGTGAGCCCATGAGACACCAGCGCGCGCCGCACCTCGTCCCAGGTCTCGCCATCGGCTGAGACGACGAGGTCAATGTCGCTGGTGGCTCTCACCAGGCCCCACCGAATCGCGGCCAGCGCCCCAATCAGGACGATCCGTTTGCCGGTGCGCTCGAGCGCGCCGAGTACGTCCCCGAGCCGCTGCCCGAACGCTTCGTTCATGGCGGTCGTCGGTTCCTGGCGAGCGCCACGAGGGACGGCGGGAGGATCTTCGGGGGCGAGTTCCGAGCGTTGCGGAGCACCAGGTCACACAGGGCGATGGCCGCTGCCAGGCGCTCGTCGGGTGTCATCGACAGTTCGTCCGCCTCCCGGCGCGCGTTGGACTGCGTCTTTCCGGCCGCGATGGCCGCGAAATGAAGTCGATCTCTTTCAGTGGCGCCCACGCCCAAAACATAGCGCGTCCGCACCCTTCACGGCGCGACGGTGTACGTGAGCCCCGTCTCGACGGCCGAGCAGTTCTGCCCGCGCATCGTCACCGGGTAGGTGCCCGGCGCGAGCTCGGGGAGGAAGCCCACGAACGCGTTCCGCGCCGCGCTGTATGCGCTGCTGGTGAGCGCCTTCCCCCCGATGAGGATGTCGAGCACCTTCCCCATGTCGTCGCCGGTGACCAGCACCGGGTCTCCCGCGGCCGCCGGCGGCGCGAGGCTCGTCACCTTCGGCGTGGGCTGCGACTCGTCGCACACGTAGTAACGGAATTGTTCGTAGGCCTGCGCCCCGCGGTTGTCGCGCACCACCAGCCAGAGCTGGCCGCTGCGCTTGTCGGGGATCGTGTCGTCGGGGAACTCCGTCGAGCCCGGCGCGGTGAAGGTCGTCGGCTTCGGGTCGGTCACGTCGAAGCGCTCCTGGCTGAAGCGGCCGCCGATGGAATACCAGGCGCCCACCACCTTCTCCGTCTTCTCCACCGGGCCGCTGGGCTGGTACTCGGTGTACCGCTCGCGCGACGTGTCCGGCACCTCGACGCCGAGCTCGACCCGCTGGCCCGCCTTCACCTGCAGCCGCGCCCCGAGCGGCAGCGGCGCGCCGTCGAAGGTGAGGTTGGTGATCTGCGGGTTGTGGTTCTTGCCTTCCTTCTCGCTGACCACGATGCGGGAGAGGGCGATCGCGGTGGGCGTCTCCTTTCGCTCGATGCGCTCGAAGACGGCCTTGAGCTCGTCGTTCATCGCGGTGACCTTCACGTCTTCGGCGATGACGATGGCGATCACCTGCCCGACGCTGCCGTTCTTCCGGATCACGTCGTCGGGCGCGAGCACGCTGAACACGCCCGGCGTCGACGAGTAGACAGCCTTCTGGCTGAACCCGAGCAGCTTGAGCCCCGGCGGGTACTCGGTGATCAGCGACGGCTTGATGAGGATCGACGCGTCGTTGCACGCGCTGCGGTTGAGATCTTGCGGGTCCGGCTCGCAGCCGACCCAGATGATCGTGGTGGGCAAACCCACGCGCGTCGGGTCTCCGTAGAGCACCGAGAGCGTGCTCGCCTCACCCGGCGCGACCTCCGGCGGCTCGGCGGTGATCGCCAGCACCCGCAACGAATCGACCAGCGTCTCGGGCGTGAACTGCACCCCGCAGCCCGAGACCAGCAGCACCACCATCAACGGGAGCGCGCGCATCACCACTCTCCTCTCAAGCCCAGGGTGGGCAGAATCGGAATGCCCGTCACGAAGGCCGACTGCGTGTAGTTGTGGTTGTAGAAGAGCGCTTCCGGGTTCTGCTGGTTGGTGACGTTCTGCACGTCGAGGTACACCACCAGCGTCCACGCATCGAAGACGAAGCGCTTGTCGAGGCGCGCGTCGAACTGGAAGAAGTCGGGCAGGCGCTGGCTCCACGGCAGGCCGGGCAGGGGCACCGAGTAGTTGCCGTTGGTGTCGAACAGCGAGCCGAGGATCGGCGTGACCAGCGGGCCCGACGCGTAGCGGAACCGGAGCCCGAGGCTGAGATCCCACGGCAACTTGAAGCTGCCGACGATGATCAGGTTGTGCGGCTGATCGAGCGGGCCCGGCGCGTAGGCCACGCCGCCGAAGTAGTCGCGATCGAAGCGGCTGAGGCTGTAGGCGATCCACCCCACGAAGTAGCGCGTCGGCCGCACGCGCAGCAGCACCTCGCCGCCGTAGGCCCGTCCGTAGCCGGTGCTGGTGTAGCGGGTCTCGTTGCCGGCGATGTTGATGTCGCTGCCCTGGCCGCTGGCGAGCGTCTGCCGCGCCTGGTTGAAGAGCGGCTTGTAGTAGCCCTGCACGTTGAGCTCGAAGAGGTCGAAGAGCTTCGCCTCCGCGCCGAGCATGAAGTGCCACGCGCCCTCGGGCAGGAGGTTCGGGTTGCCGAACACCGGCGACAGCTGCCCGGTGCGGTAGTCGGGAGGCTGCTGGTACATCGCCGCGCCCGCCTTGATCGCCAGCTGGGGAATGATCTGCCACTGCGCGAGCAGCCGCGGGTTGAGCCACACCTTCTTCATCGTGGTCAGCTCGCCGTCGAAGCGCAGGCCGCCGCGCACCTGGAGCGACTCCACCGGCGTCCACGTCGCGTCGACGAACAACCCCGGCTCGACGTAGGTGCGCTGCTCGGTCTGGGCGATGAGCCGGCGGGTGACGTAGGGGTCGGGCAGCTGGTTGGCGCTGAACGGGGGCGGCTGTTGCGCGTCGAGCAGCGCGGGGGTGATCAACCCGTCGAGGCCCGCGCCGAGCACCAGCTTCGCTTCGGGCACGTCGATCTTGAACCGCTCGCGGAGCTGAATGGGGAACTGCGTCGCGCGGAAGAACACCTCGGTCGTCGCGCCCTGCTGCTCGTTGATGTCGAAGCCCACCGAGTTGCGCGAGATGAAGGTCACCCGCTCGCTGAGCTTCTGATCGATGCCCACCACCAGGCGGTTGTAGAGCTGCGAGTTGCCCGCCGCGCCCCGGTTGCCCTCGACGTCGTTGTCGAGCAGCGGGTTGGGCTGGAGGAAGGCCCACGAGTCCGACGAGCCGAACACCGAGATGAAGAGGCGGTTGCGGCTGTTGGCGACGCGGCGCTCGGCGCGCACCTGGTAGTCCCAGAACTGCGGCGCCCGCGCGAAGCCCAGCGCGCTCTGGAACTGCGCCGGCACGAAGGTCTTGATCGCGAAGGGCACCGTGAGCTGGGCGAGGCCGTAGCGGCCCGCGGCCGAGACGCTCCAGGTATCGTTGAGCGGCGCCTCGATGTTCCCCGACACGTCGAAGAAGTTGATGTCGATCGCCCCGTGCACGCCTTTCTTGGAGGGCGTCTTCACCTCGGCCTGGATGATGCCGCCGATGCTCCGGCCGTAGTCGACGCCGAAGTTGCCGGGCTGGAAGGCGATGCTCTCGATGGTCGCGGAGTTGAACGTCGCGTTGAGCCCCGCGAAGTGGAACAGCTGGGGGATCTGGATCTCGTCGACGTAGATGCGCGAGTCCCAGGCCTTGCTGCCGCGCACCACAAGCGCCGCGCCCCCGAACGGAGAGCGCGCCACGCCGGGCAGGTTCTGCACCACCTTGAACGCGTCGTTGCGCGCGCCGGCCACCAGGCGGAACTCCTGCTGGGTCAGCTTGACCTGCGCCACCTCGCGGCGATCCTTCGTGCCGCGCACCACGGTGACGTTGGGGTCGCCCTTCGAGCGCAACACGTAGCGGACCACGGTGCGTTCGCTGGCCTTCACCTCTTCGGTCGCGGTGAACGTCTCGTGGCCGGCCGCGGTGACCTTCACCTCGACCGGGCCCACCGGCACGTCGATGAACTCGAAGTGCCCGTCGGCGTCGGACTCGGTCTGCTGCCCTCCCGCGGTGATGGCTGCGGCGGCGATCGGCTCGCGCGACCCGGCGGTGGTCAGGCGGCCGGCGAGGTTCACCACGGGCACGCCGGCGTCGAGCGTGACCGGCACCTCGACCACCTGCTGCTGCACGATGAACGAGCTGCTGTATTGAATGCGCACCGGGGTCGGCTTGCCGTCGAACTCCGCGGGGGTGAACTCGAGCTGCTTCGCGGCCGTCACCGCCGACTCGTCGAACTCCGGGCCGGCGCTGGTGATGACCTTCACCGCCATCACCTTGCCGTCGACGCCGATGTCGATCTCCATCACCACCGTGCCGGCGACCCCGGCGTCAGCGAGCGAGACGGGGAAGAGCGGCTCGACCGACTTCACCAACGTCGGCATCTTCGAGGGCGTCTGGGCGAACGCCGAGAAGGCCAGCAGCAGAACCAGGGCAGGAACGCGATGCACGACCGACGCCTCTAGCCCAGTGCGGAGCGGTCAAACAGCACAGGAGTCGCAGCGCACTCAGGAAGGCGGCCTCCGGGGAGGGGGTCGAATCGAAGGATGCGCTCGCTCGGTTTGACGGCATGCCGCGCCGGCGCGCCCCGAATCTCGAGTGCTTGGCCGCGGCGTGGGCCTTGCGAGGAGGCCCCTCATGAAATGGGAAGAAGTCAGAGGCGCGGCCCTCCAGGTCGGCGCGAAGGTGCAGAAGAAGTGGCCGGCCATGACCGAGGCGGACATGGGGTTGCTCCGCGGAGGCAGAGACGCCTTCCTCGCGCGACTGCGGGAGCGGACCGGCTTCTCGCATGGTGACCTGGACCAGCAGCTGTCCTCGCTGCTCTCGGCGCTCGACGTGATTCACATGCCGGGTGCGTCGTGAGCGACGCCACGCTGATCATCGTCGTGGCCGTGCCGCTGCTGCTGCTGGTCGTCATCGGCGGCTACCGCTGGAGCAAGGCGCCCGAGAAGCCCGCTAAGCACGTGCGCCGCTGACCCCGCAGTCGGACCGTTCAGACACCCGCTTCGACGGTTCAGTTCCGCCCTCGACGCCCAGCCAGAAAGGGGAAGGTCGAGCAGGGGGCGCGGGTTAGGCTCTGCGCACGCATGGCTGCCGGCGAAGAACGACGCAGACAAGCGGTCCAATCACGCATCGCCCGCGTGCGGCGGCACCTCAACCTCGAGGTGCTGGTGCGTGCCGCCGTGGGGCCGCTGTGGGTCGCCGTCACCTGCCTCGTGGTGTGGCGGATGTTCGTGCAGAAGGGCCTGTGGATCGTCGCGCCCCTCGCGGTGGTGCTCGCGGGCGTGGTGACGTGGCTGCTGGCCCGCACCCGCTCGGTCTCGCAGGATCGTGCGGCTGTGATCGCTGATCGCCAGGCCTCCGCGGGCGGGCTGCTGCTCACCCGGCTCGAGATGCCGGTTGGCGAGTGGGAGCTCGGCCTCAATCAACAACTCAAGACGCTGCCGATGCCGGACATCGACGTCCGCCGGCCGGCGTCGTTGCTCGGGTTGGCGCTGTGTTTTCTCACCGTCGGGTTCCTGGTGCCGAAGCCCGAGCTCCTGCACGCCGCGCCGAACGCCGCCGCCGCCACTCGCGTCGAGGAACTCGTCGAGAAGCTGGAGGCGATCGCGAAGGAGGAACCGGTCGACAAGGCCGCGCTCGAAGAGCTCCAGCGCCTGCAGGACGAAGTCGCCGAGAACAGCTTCGACGCCGCCGATTGGGAAGCGGCGGACTCGCTCGACCAGCAGCTCGACAAGGAGGCCGCGGAAGCCTCACGTGAACTCGAGCGCGCCGAGAACGCCGCGAAGAACCTCGAGGAGGCCATGGCCCACGCGCAGTCCGGCGAGTCGCAGCAGCGGGAACGGGACGAACTCGAGCGCTCGTTGATGGAGCTCTCCGACGGCCAGGCCAACTCCGGCGACGAAGCGATGCAGCAGGCGATGGGCGAGGGGACGGACGGCGAGAAGGGGAAGGACGGCGAGCAGGGCAAAGACGGTCAGCAAGGCAAAGACGGTCAGCAAGGCAAAGAGGGTCAGCAGGGGAAGAGCGGCCCGAGTCGATCCCAGGTGGGCGACCTCCGCAAGGCGCTGCAGCAGCGACAGGATCAGCTCGCGAAGCAGTTCAGTCCCGGCCAGAACAACTCGCCGCAGGCGAAGCGACCCTCGGGCAAGGGACAGTCCGCACAGGGGCAGCAGGGCAAAGGTGAGGGCCAGGGCCAGAGCGGCAAAGGGCAGGGTTCCGGCAACTCGGACGAGCACGCCTCCCGCTCCGTCGAAGAGGGCGCTGGCGTGGGCCGCGGGGGCGACGCGCACGAGCTCGTCTTCGGCGGCCAGGCGGAGCTCGATCCCGACCGGCTCAAGTACGAGGCGCTCCCCGAAGGGCAGGGCGGCGACGGCGAAGAGCTCTTCGGTCTGCGCGGCACCAACCCGAAGAGCAAGCCGAGCACCTTCGTGAGCCCCGCGACCGGCTCCGGCGCCACCGGTGACCAGGCCGCCGGCTACGACGAAGGCGCGATGCGCCCGAGAAACCGCGCGCTCGTGCAGCGCTACTTCGATTCAAAGTGAACCGCTGAAGGGGAGTCCACGTGTCGGAACAACTGCTCACGCCACTCGAAGTGCAGGCCGCGGGCGAAGCCATCGCGAAGTTGAAGAGCGGCCTCAACCAGGTGCTGCTCGACCAGAACGGTGTCGTCGATCGCGTGGCGGCGGCGATCCTCGCGCGCGGTCACGTGCTGCTCGAGGGTCTGCCCGGCCTCGGGAAGACCGAGCTGTGCAAGGGCCTCGCGCGGCTGCTGGGGTTGCCGTTCAAGCGCATCCAGTTCACGCCCGACCTGCTCCCCGGTGACATCACCGGCACCTACGTCATCGACCCCGACACCAGGGCCTTCACCTTCCGCGCGGGACCGCTCTTCGCATCGGTCGTGCTCGCCGACGAGATCAACCGCAGCTCCCCCAAGACCCAGTCCGCGCTCCTCGAGGCGATGCAGGAGCGCAGCGTCACCGTGCTCGGCACCACGCACCCGCTCCCGCGGCCGTTCTTCGTGCTCGCGACGCAGAACCCCATCGAGCTCGAGGGCACCTACCCGCTGCCCGAAGCCCAGCTCGATCGCTTCATGTTCATGGTGATGGTGAATTATCCCAAGCGCGACGAGGAACTGGAGGTGCTCAAGCGCACCACCGGAACACTGGG
>JBBRUE010000107.1:0-12277 GCA_038248085.1 Myxococcales bacterium
CGCGCTCGCGGCCGGCTTCAGCCTCGTCGGCGACGAGGTGCGCGCCGTGCCGCTGTGGGCCCAGGCCTCGCAGCTGCTGCGCGACGAGGTCGTCCTGCACGAGTACGCCGGAGCCCTCATTCGCGGGGGCCGGGAGGCCGAAGCGCGCCAGCTCCCCGGGGTGCAGATGGCCCGCGCCTTCTCGGCGGCTGAGCGCGTGCACTACGTGCGCCGGGAGTTCGAGTCGGCCGCCCGCGCCGCCGAGGCCGCCTTCCACGAAGCCCCCCACCCGACGCTGGCGTACACCGCCGCGTGTGCGTGGGCGCTGGCCGAGCAGCACGCCGAGGCGATGCGGTTGCTCGCGCTCGCAGCGCAGGCCGGCTTCCGCAACGCCGCCGAGGCCCGCACCGATCCCGACCTCCGATCGCTGCGCGGCCGCCGTGAATTCGAGGGCTGGCTCGCCTCGCTGGGCCAATCCGCGCCCTCATGACAGTCGGGTGACGTCGAACGCCCTCCTCGGCGCCCCCATGACAGTCGGATGACGCCCAGCGTTGTTGATCGCCTTACGGATTTCTCGTGAGGCACCTTTGACTGACTCTGTTGCTGCAACCGACGACTCGAAGCTTGACCGCGTGGACTGGACCGCGAGCGTTCCGTTCATCGGCTTCCACCTGCTGATGGGCCTCGCCTTCGTGACGGGGTTCCAGTGGCAGTGGGGGCTCCTGACCCTCGCCGCGTACTACGTGGGCATGTTCGGCGTGACGGCCGGCTACCACCGGTACTTCGCGCACCGCGCGTACAAGGCGAACCGCGTCGTCCAGTTCCTGCTGGCGTGGCTGGCGCAGTCGAGCCTGCAGAAGGGCGCGTTGTGGTGGGCGGCGAACCACCGGCATCACCACAAGCACTCCGACGAGCCCTCCGACATCCATTCGCCGGCGCGCCGTGGGTTCTGGTGGAGCCACGTCGGCTGGATCCTCGTGAAGCGGTACGAGAAGACGAACTACGGCGCGATCAAGGACTTCGCCCGGTTTCCTGAGCTGGTGTGGCTCAACGAGTACTGGATCGTCCCGCCGTTCGTCACCCTGGCGGTGCTGTTCGCCATCGGCGGGCTGCCGTTCCTCGTGTGGGGCGGGATCGTGCCGATCGTGCTGCTGTGGCACGGCACGTTCACCATCAACTCGCTCTCACACATCTTCGGAAAGCGCCGCTACCTGACGACGGACACCAGCCGGAACAACCTGCTCCTCGCCCTGATCACCTGCGGCGAGGGCTGGCACAACAACCACCACTACCATCAGAACACCGCCAACCAGGGCTGGTTCTGGTGGGAGATCGACCTCACGTTCTACGCGCTCAAGGTGCTGTCGTGGATCGGCGTGGTGAGCGATCTCCGCCTGCCCCGCCGGGAGACGAAGTTCGCCTTCCGGAGCTACACCGACGAGCAGCGCCGCGAGCTCGCCTCGGAGAGCCGGTTCGGCATGTTCCTGCCGAAGCCGCGCGCGCCTTCGCCGACGCCCGAGCCGATGCTGGGCCTCGGCGCGCCAACGCACGCGCGCTGAGCTGATTCGCCGGTCGCTTCGCCTCGGCCGATTCGGCGGCTCCGCTCCAACAAAACGGGCCGGCTCTCGACAAGAGAACCGGCCCGAGGACTGCGTCATCGAAGGGCGTCAGTTACTGGCAGGCGCCCCAGGGGAACAGGCCGCCGTCCGAGCCGATGATGCCGCCGCACTGGGTGCCGGTGCAGCCCGGCGAGCCACCATCGCGGTTGCAGAACGCGTGGCAGGCGCCGGCCGTCGGCGTGGTATTGAGGCAGATGGTGCCGGGCACGCACTGGCCCGCCGTCTGGCCGCACGCGCCACCCGCCACCACGGTGCCCGCGGTGACGCACGCAGGCCCATTGTTGGTGAGGTAGCAGCCCTGGCCCTGCGGGCAGACCGGCGCGATCGGGTCGCACCCGGCCAGCGTCACGCAGGTGGTGGGGATTTCCGGGGTGCCGGGAATGCTGATGAGGCCGATGCAGACGCTGTTGGCGGTGCCGCACATGCTGCTCGCGTAACAGTACTTCCGGCACACGCTGTCGATGCACACCAGGCCCTTGGCGCAGGCGTCGCTCGTCGGGCCGCAGGCCTGGCCGTCGGTCAGCGCGCCGGCAGGGGCGCACGTGCGGCCGGCGCCACCGTCGGCGAGCCCGCCGTAGCTGCACTTGTCGGTGCCCGTCGCGCAGTTCTGCGAGACGACGTCACACTGGCCGGGGAAGCAGCGCGTGTTGCCCATGTTGTCCGTGTAGAGGCACGACTCGCCCGAGGGGCAGTTCTGTGCCGTGATGCTGCAGCTCGTGGTGCCACCGCCACCGCCCGTGCTGCCGCCACCTGTGCCGCCACCCGTCGAGCCGCCACCGGTGCCGCCGCCCGTCGTGCCTCCGCCGGTACCGCCGCCCGTCGTGCCGCCCCCGGTGCCGCCGCCCGTCATCGCGCCGCCGCCCGTGCCACCCCCGGTGCCGCCGCCCGTGCCCGAGGACTCACAGACGTACGAAGCGGCGTTGCAGGTCTGGACCAGGGTGGCGCAGTTGGCGCAGGTCGCGCCCTTCTGGCCGCAGGCGGTGTTGGCGTTGCTGGCCGCGAGCGGCACACACTTGTTCGTCGAGTCACAGCAGCCCGTGCAGTTCGCCGGCCCGCACGGAGGCGCACCACACGAGGGGATGATCGCGACGAGGAAGCCGAGAAAGGCACCGAGAGAGAGGGCTCTGAGGTTCATGGAGGCGCGACACACCACCGCCGTCCCCGTCGCGTCAAGTCTCAGCGCGTGCCGCCGTCGGGGCCCCCGGTCACGAACCTGAGCGCTTCGGGCGGTTTGAGGCTGCACGCAGTGACTGCGCCGGAAGGGTCGAGGGCGTCACTGCCCTCCTGCACCGAGAGCACCTTGAGCCCCGGCCCGATGACGAAGGTGACCCGGCGGGCGAGCGTGAAGAGGAAGACCTTCACGTCGAAGAGCTTCACCACGAAGGCGTGATCGTCGGCCACGAAGTGGTACGGCGCCTTGAGCGATTCACGGAAGCGCTTCTGCGTCTCCACGTCATCCGTGGAGATCGCGATCACCGTCGCGCCGTGCTGCTGAATGTCGGCATACCGGTCCCGGTACACGGTGAGTTCCCGCGTTCAACCAGGGGTGAAGGCCTTCGGAAAGAAAGCGAGCACCACCGGGCCCCGCTGCACCAGGCTCGAGAGCGACAGCTCGACCCCGTCGACGTCTTTGACCGTGAAGTCAGGCGCCACGTCACCGACGGCAGGCTGCGCACAGAGGGCAAGCATCGTGAGGGCGGTCAGCATGGCGACTCGTCTACTAGCGCCCTGCCCTCACGCCTGCATTTTCTTCCACAGGCCCCGAGCGGCCTCGGAGGCGGCGCGGGAGACTTCCTGCACGTCGAGCGCGAGGGCCTTGCGCTTCCACAGGCGCCAGAGGCCGTCGACCATCACCGACTCCACGACCCGGCCGGACAGGCCGTGCATCACGTGTGCGGCGAGCGAGGTGGCGTCGAGCGGCGTGGGCGGGTGGTAGTCGAGCACCAGGAGATCGGCGGCCGAGCCCGGCTGGAGCGGGCCGATGGGCAACCCGAAGGCTTCCGACGCGAGGCGGTGGCCGTTGGCCAGGAAGCGGAGGAGATCGATCGGCTGTCCCGAGTCGTTGGCGCGCAGCGCGGCCACCTGGGCCTCGGCGAAGACGTCGAGGGACATGACGTCGGTGCCGAAGCAACCGCGCACGCCGAACTTCGCCGCGGTGGCCAGGCCCGTCTGGCTCGACATGTTCGAGCGCGCGGCGTGGGCCAGCCAGGTGCCCTCGTTGATGAACTGCGAGAGCTCCGGCCAGGAGAGGTGGACGCCCTGGGCGATCACGACCTTGCTGCCGGTGAGGCCCTGGGCGACGAGGCGCTCGGTCGCGGTCGCGCCGAAGCGGTCCCGGCTCTGGTTCTCCTCGAAGGGATCTTCGGCGAGGGAGGCGAGGAGCAACGCGCCGGCCCGGGCATGTGCCTCCTTGAGGCCGCTCAGCGCCTCGTCGGAGAACGTGGCGAGCGAGTCGACGGCGAAGGCCCCGCGAAAGCGACCCCGCGCGCGCGCGCAGTAGCTGACGTTTTCCTCGAGGCCTTCATCGCGACCCTTCGCGCCGGCGCGTTCACTGACCTGGTAGGCGAGCACCGCGCGCAACCCGACGCCGTTGAGGCCGTGGGCGACGCGCGAGAGTGAACCGGCGACGTGCCCGTTCGAGGCGTTGGCGTCGAAGACGGTGGTGGTGCCCGACAGCAGCCCCTCGAGGGCCCCGGCGGTGGTGGCGGCCTCGAGTTGGTCTCCGTCGATGAGGTCTTCGAGGCGGTGGCGGGCGTGCTGCTCGGCGCGAAAACCAGCGCCCATTCGCGGCGCGCCCCGGAGCAGCGTCGACCCGAAATGGTGGTGGGCCGAGACCAGGCCGGGAAAGAGCACCTTGCCGCGAAGGTCGATCGTCTCTTCGCCGGGCTTCGGCTCGAGGGCGGTGGCGCGCTCGACGATCCGGTCGCCCTCGATGCGGAGATCGGCGGTCTCCACGCAGGCAGGCTCGAGATCGACGACAGTCGCGCCTCTGAGGAGAGTGGCCACGGGGGCGGCACGCTACCGCCATCGTCAGGCGGGTTGACAGAGAATGGTGTCGGGCCTGTCCACAACCAGCGCAGATCAGGTCGCCCGCGTCGCACCTTGGTTCCCGGTGTACACCGCAGTCGGCTGAATTCGCTCAACCTCGCGAAAGGGCACACACCTTGCTAGCGCGGGGCAGCGCCGCAGCCACATCTGTCCCGGAGTACCCCCGATGAAGCCCTTCCGTCTCTTCCCCCTGGCCCTGGCCGGCGCGCTGTGTGGACTCGGGTGTGGACCTTCGACGCTCGCCGACGCGACGCCCGCGACCGGGGCCGAGGCCCGGAGCCAGGCGATCATCGGTGGCACCTTGGCCCAGGGAGACCCAGCGGTGGTGTCGCTCTCGGTGCGCTACGGGGCGGGCTACGAGTCGCTGTGCACCGGCACGCTCATCGCGCCGAAGACGGTGCTGACCGCGGCGCACTGCATCTACGCGTACGGACAGAACACGCAGTACTTCGTCACCCTGGGGACGCACGCCGATGCGCCGACGCGGGCGATCCTCGTGGCGCAGCAATACAAGGATCCCAACTACAACCAGACGTCGCACGACTTCGGCCTGCTGCGGCTGGCGCAGCCGATCCTCGACGTCCCCCCGATCCCCCTGAACGAGGCGCCGATGAACAGCACGCACGTCGGCCGCGCCATCCGCCACGTGGGCTACGGGTTGACCGTCGCCAACGGGCAGTCGAACGGCGAGAAGCGCGAGGTCACCTACGCGCTGCGACAGGTGACGGCGTACACCATCGAGTCGGGAGCCGCGGGCAAACAGACCTGCCAGGGCGACTCGGGTGGCCCGGGCTTCATGGTGATGCCGGGCGACACCACGGAGAAGCTCGTGGGGGTGGTGAGCTACGGCGACCAGAACTGCGCCATCGAGGGCTTCGACGGCCGCGTGGACATCGGCGCCCCGTGGATCCGCCAGACGATGGGCGCCTGGGAAGCGCCGACCTGCGCCACCGACGGCCAGTGCGTGGCCGGCTGCACGCCGGTCGACCAGGACTGCGTGTGCAAGGCCGACGGAGTGTGCAGCGCGGAGTGTACGGACCCCTCGATGGACGTCGACTGCCCGCGAGACTGCATCGCCAACGGCATCTGTGCGCAGCAGCCGTGTGGCCGCCCCGACGTCGACTGCGCGGCCGAGGGCACGCTCTGCAGCGGGCCTCAGCAGTGCAAGGAGCGCCTGTGCGTCCGCGACGATCAGAACCCTACGACCTACTGCACCAGGGCGTGCCAGTCGGCGAGCGACTGCCCGGCGACGATGGAGTGCGCGGTGGGTTCGTGCCGCATCAAGCAGCGCCCGGTGCGCCAGCTCTTCGACAGCTGCTCCGCCTCGAGCGACTTCTGCACGCAGAGCATCTGCACCGGCCCCGCGGGCGGCATCTCGCGCTGCGTGAAGGGCTGCCTCGTCAGCGGCGACTGCGCGAGCGGCTCGGTCTGTGAAGCCGGCTCCGACTCGCAGCGATTCTGCCGCCCGGCCAACCTGCGCTTCACCAACATCACGCTCCCGGCAGCCACCAGCTTCTCCGGGCCACGTGCGGACGGCTGCACGGCGTCCGGCGGCGCGCTGGCGATGTGGTTGGGCCTCGCCCTGCTCCGTCGGCGTCGCGCGCGGGGTTGAGGCAGACTCTCCACCGTGACCCGTCTCCTCCTCCCGCTGCTGCTGCTCACGCTCGGGGGCTGCGAGCGGGGCGAGGCGACCGACGTGGAGTCGGCCCGCTCACGCGAGGCGATCGTCGGCGGCACCCCCACCACGGGTGACGAGAACGTCTACCTGTTGATGATCCGCGGGAACAACGGGCAGGGCTCGCTGTGCACCGCGACGCTGATCGCCCCCCGCACCTTGCTCACCGCGGCGCACTGCGCCGACCCCGCGATCCTCGGGGCGACGGCGGTGACGATCCTCGCGTCGAACGTCTCCACCCAGAGTGAGGTCCGCTACGGCGTCAACACGGTGCGAGTGCAGGAGACGCGCATTCACCCCCGCTGGGCGCCGGCGATCGGTCTGACCGGGGACCTCGCGCTGCTGCTCCTCGAGACGCCGCAGGCGGTGGCGCCCAAGCCATGGAACGCGGAGTCGCTCGACGGCCTCGGTGGAGCGCCGGTGCGCGCGCTGGGCTACGGCACGATCGGCAGCTCGCTGGGCTCGGGCATCAAGCGCACCGTCGACCTCACCATTCGACAGCTCTCGGCCGACCTGATCTCCCTGGGCAACTCCATCGACAAGGGCATCTGCCACGGAGACTCCGGCGGCCCCACCTTCCACACCTTCGCCGACGGGGTGGAGCGCGTCGTCGGGGTGCACAGCTTCACCCGCACCGAGGCGTGCGTGGACGGCGCCGACACGCGCGTCGACGCCTACGCGCCGTTCATCTTGCAGTGGCTGGCCGACCGCGAGAACGAGTGCGCGACGAACGGGGTGTGTGCCGTGGGGGCGTGTCCTGCGCCCGACCTCGACTGCGTCGCCGAGGGCGGCGCGTGCACCGGCGTCTTCCAGTGCCAGGGCCGCGAGTGCGTGGCCGATCCGCAACACCGCGAGCCGTACTGCGCGCGGAGCTGCCACACCGACCCCGACTGCCGGCCCGGCTTCACCTGCGACGTCGCGCGAGGGCTCTGTCAGTTCGTGCAACTGCCCGAGGTGCGGCCCGGGGAGCCCTGCACGCCCGAGGCGACCTTCTGCACCCAGGGCATGGTGTGCGACGGCGCGTCACCGGGCCGCGCGTCGTGCCGCAAGCCGTGCACGATGACCGGCCAGTGCCCCAACCCCCAGCGATGCCAGGCGGGCTTCAGCGGCCGGCTGGTCTGCACCGATCCCCCGCCGATCGTCCTGCCCGCGGCCTCACTTGAAGCGGCGGCCGCGACGGGGTGTTCCACGGGGGCGGGACTGGTGCCGCTGGTGTTCCTTGCCCTGCTGCACCGGCGGCGCTGAAGGCGCTGCGAGACGGCGCCGGAACTGTTAGCCCTGACCGCGGCGTCGACGATCCAGACGCCCGGGAGACAGTCGATTCATCGTGCGGTCGCTCGAGAACACAGGAGGTTGGGTCGCGCTGCTGGTGAGCGCCACGGTGCATCTCGCCTTCGTGGGCTGGGTCGCCTCGCGCCCCGCGGACCACATCGAGACCAAGCACGTCACCGCCGAGTTCATCTTCGTCGAGCCGACGCCGGAGCCCCCGGAACCGGTGGTCGAACCCACGCCTCCGAAGCCCACCCCGCCACCGCCGAAGATCACCCCGCCGCGGGCGACCCCGAGGCCACCGGTGGAGGTGCCGTCGAAGCCGATCGAGACAGTCCCCTCGGATCCGCTCCCGCCCCGAGACGTACCCACGCGCATCGACACCCCGGTTCAGGACCTTCCGCGCGTACGGCTGTCGCTGGTACCCGGTTCGAACTCGAGCTTCGCAGTGTCGCTGGATGCCGGCATCGAGATCGCGGTCGCCAACCAGGACGGGCTTCACGCCCTGGAAGCGCCGAAGGACCTGGTGTTGACGATCACCAAGGAGACGCTGGGCAAGGGCCGCGTCGATCGCGGGTTGGTGCACCCCTACTACTCGCAGCTGGGCAAGGCGCTCCTCAAGACGTGGGACGCCGAGCGCGTGGCGGCGAACGGGCTCAAGGGGCTCGCGGAGCAGACGTCAGAGAACTTCAAGCTCTACAACGAGATCTGGGCCGACAAGGCGCAGGCCTACGGCAAGGGAGGCAACCCGATGGGGGACATGACCCCCACCAGCAACCGGCGCGGGGCGGTGAACGATCGCATCGCGGGCATCACCGGCGTCGACCTCGAGCAGCGCAAGGAGCTGAGCAAGGCGATGCGCGAGCAGTTCAAGGCCACCCGGCGCGCGGTGATCCGCGTGGTGCAGGCCCAGGACGGCAAGCTCCTCAAGGTCGAGTTGGTGCAGCCCTCGCAGGACGCGAAGGTCGACAAGGAGGCCCTCGCCGACGTGCGCGCCGCCGCCGAGAAGCTCCCGCCGCCGCCCGCGGAAGCGCTCGAGCACGGCAAGACCACGCTCTCGTCGCTGTGGAGCTTCGAGCTGATCGTCTCGATCTCGCCGCCCGTGCCGACCTTCAGCTTCGAGTTCGACGAGGCGCTGGGGTTCATCGATGCGCGCTTGCCTCTCGACCGGCGAATCTACAAGAAGGTCCGCCTCGTCTCCGTCGAATGAGGGCCCATGGCTGACAAGCGCCGTTTCGATCTCTTCGCCGAGCTGCTCCGCGCCCGCTTTCCACAGGCGACGCGCGTGTTCGACGTGGCCGGAGGCATGGGCAAGTTGAACGAGGCGCTGACCCGCCGTGGCTGCGAGGTGACGACCTTCGATCGCCGGCACAAGCACCTCCCGGTCACCTTCGCCGAGCGCGACTTCACCCTCGACGAGCCGTGCGGGTGCGACCTCGTGGTGGGCATGCACCCCGACGGCGCCACGCGGGTGATCGTCGACTACGCCGCGAAGCACCGGGTGCCCTTCGCCATCGTGCCCTGCTGCTCGGACAACTCGATGCCCTACAAGCCGTGGATGCGGCACCTCGCGGAGCTTGCGACGGCGCAGGGACTCGTGGTGGACGAGGTAGCGCTGCCGATGGAAGGCCGTGCCCGGGTGATCGTCGGCAGCCCTCCCGCGCGCTGAAGAAAGTCGAAGGACGACGCCTACTTTCAGGATCCCGCGGCGGGCTGGGGCGTGTAGCCTCGCCTTCCCCCTCGATGCGCGCCGCTGCTCTCGTCCTCACCGCCTGTCTCGTTGCCAGTTCGGCGCGGGCGGCGATCTACGAGAACAGCATCAGCGTCGACGACGAAGACGACCTCTTCGAGCTCGAGCAGCGCGGTGACATCTCGGAAGAGACGGGGGACACGCTCCTCGAGCTGATGCGTGAAGGCGTCGACCTGAACTCGGCGAACCGCGAGCAGCTGTACGATCTCCCCGGCCTCACCTACGCCGACGTCGACGCGGTGCTCGAGTACCGCAAGGCGAAAGGTCGAATCGACGACCCGACGGAGCTGGTGGGCGCCGGCGCGTTGACCTCCGAGCAGGTGGTGCAGATCGCGCCCTTCATCCGCATCGACGCAGCGCGGCCGATTCTCCCGGTGAGCGGAAAGATCCGCCTGCAGTCCCGGGTCACCACCACCGACAACGTGCCCCCGCCGGCCCTGCTGAGCGCCCGGCTCAAGGGGCCGTTCAACCTCTCGGCAGGGTTCATGCTGTTCACCACCCGCCGCCTCGCGGCGACCCCGGTCTACGACCCGGTCAACGAAGCGCTGCAGAGCAAGGGCTTCACCTATCAACCGCAGCTCCCGCGGATCTTCGTGCAGTGGAAGCCGGGCAACGCGCGCCTGGTGGCGGGCAGCTTCACCATCGGCTTCGGCGAGCGGCTGACGCTCGACAACACGCGCCGGATCACGCCGCGCGGCATCTACCTGGTCGACGACTTCCGCCGGGTCACCCCGCTGACCCAGACCTGCAAGCTCACGTCGGCCGGCGTGACCGAAGACCCGAGCTCGGGCTGCGATCTCGCCGACGGCAAGAACCTGTACATCACGCCCGACTACAAGTGGCGCGAGAGCTTCCGCGGCATCGCGGGGTCGATCGAAGACCTGCAGGTCGGCGGCGAGGCCACGATGTCGGCCTACGGGTTCCTCTCGTACCAGCAGCGGCCGATCTACCAATACGAGCTGTACGACCGGCACCCCGGCGTGTTCGGCACGGCGTGCGAAGACCCGCGCGACGACAAGAACCCGGCGTGCAAGGCGCCCTCGGTGTACCTGCCGGACGGGCTGACGACCCTGAAGTACAGCACGCTGGCGAACACCTTCGACGAGCTGACCGGCGGCGGCCACGTCACCTTCAAGCCGAGCTACCGCGTCACCCTCGGCGTCACCGCCTACGCGTCGTTGCCCTTCTTCCGCCAGTCACCGCTCCAGCTCGACTTCCAGGAATACAGCCGCTACCCGTCGGGTGGCGCGTTCGGCGCGGTCGGCGTCGACGCGCACACCAGCTACAAGGGCATCAACTTCTTCCTCGAGGCGACGCACAACTTCGACGGGCGCCCCGGGGTCATCGCCCTCGACGGCACCATCGGGCCCGCGGCGCGGGGCGGCTACGGCATCGAGCAGCGCACCACCTACAGCACCAAGAAGCACGAGTTCGAGCTGTCGCTGCGCTTCTACGACCAGGGCTTCGGCACCCCGTACGCGCGGCCGATCGCCTCGCCCGATCTGCTCGACGGGCAGCGCGCGCGCAACGAGGCCGGGGCCCGCTTCCGGTGGATGGGGCACTTCTCGAAGGATTGGGAGGCGCGCTTTCGCGCGAACTTCTGGGTCAACCCGTGGGCGATCGTCGCCTACCAGACCGACCCCAACCCCGCCGATCCCCAGGCGCCGATCATGCCCGCGGGGATCCCCAACCTCTATCTGCTCGGCCGCGTCGACTTCACCGGGTGGAACTTCGTGCAGCCGGGCGTGTGGTTCGACATGCGCAACAAGAACGTCGCGTCGTCGCAGCACGGCGGCTGCGCGAGCGAGACGGTCATCCTCACCGAGGGCGCCCCCTTTGCCTGCAGCGGTGATCTCTACAAGGTCGCCGCGCGGGTGGAGATCGCCCCGTACAACAAGGTGCTGACCGGCACGGTCCAGGCCGCCTTCACGTGGAAAGACGACCTCCGCTACAAGGACCGCTTCCGCAACGACCTGCAGGTGTGGGCCGAGATCCGGAGCCGGCCGGTGGCTTTCCTGCAGCTCCGTGCGCGCGTGCGCTACCTCGACCAGGACATCTCGGACCGGGCCTATCTCGAGCAGAGCCTGTGGACCTTCGTGGAGGGCGCGGTGATCGTCGCGAACGGGCTGCGCGTCGGCGTCCGCTACGATCTCTACGTGTGGCTCGATCAGCGCGCCTCGACCGCCAACCGCCTTCCCAACCCCGAGCACCGCTTCCAGCTCGACGTCCGCGTCGCGTTCTGAAGGCCCCCCCATGCGCACTCGCCTGTTCCTTCCGGTCTCCCTCCTCGCCGCGCTCGCCGTATCGGGCTGCAACACCACGCGCGAGAGCAAGCGCTTCACCCGAGACGAGACGTCGGGGCTGCTCAAGAAGCTCGAGACGGTCAGCCTCGAGCTCGGCGAGTTCCCCATCGACGGGCCCTCGTCGGCGATCGACGGAGACACCATCCGCGTGAAGGGGCTCCAGTCGTCGATGCGCCTGCTGGGCATCGACACCGAGGAGACCTTCAAGAAGGACTGGGAGCGCGAGGCCTTCGCGTCGGGCTGGGAAGAGTACAAGAAGAAGATGCGCGGCAGCTCAGCGCGCCCGGTGAAGATGGCGACGCCCGCGGGGGAAGACGCCAAGCACTACGCGCAAGACTTCTTCGAGGGCGTCACCTCGGTGCGGCTCGAGCGCGATCACCCCGGCGAGATCCGCGACTTCTACGGCCGCTACCTCGCCTACGTCTTCGTCAAGAAGAACGGCGAGTGGGTCAACTACAACGTCGAGTGCGTGCGCGCGGGGCACAGCCCCTACTTCATGAAGTACGGCCGCAGCCGCCGCTTTCACCGCGAGTTCGTCGAGGCCCAGAAGGAGGCCCGCGAGAACCAGCGCGGCATCTGGAAGCCGGGGGCGATGCACTACGACGACTACGACGAGCGCCTGCGCTGGTGGGGC
>JBBRUE010000108.1:0-12256 GCA_038248085.1 Myxococcales bacterium
CCCGCCCGCGTCGAGCAGGCGCTTCACCTCCTTCTTTCCGAGGGTGGTGGCGAGCGGAGCCAGCACGTCGGCGAGCACCTGCGCGCCGGTCTCGTCTTCCGCGTCGGCGAGCGCCTCGACCAGCAACGAGTCACCCCCGGGGAGCTGCGCCAGCACCTTCGCCGCGGCCTCGGCGCGGGCCCGCTCGCCACTCCGCGCCACCGGGAGCAGCGTCCTCGCCGCCAACTTTCCGGCCGCGCCCTTCTCGCTCACCGCCAGCTCGCCGAGGTGGTGAATGGCCCACAGCGCCACCTCGCCCACCTCGGACGCGCAGAGCTCCGCGAGCTCCTCGGCGAACTCGGCACCGATCTTCAACACCGTCAGCGAGTCGCGGGCGGCGCGGCCCACCAGCACGTCGGGGTCGACCAACATCTCCATCAACCGGCGCAGCGCCTTCTTCGACGGCCCCTTCGCCAGGGCGAAGCGCAGCGCGGTGGTCGCCTCCAGCCGCACCGCGGGGTGCTGCTTGTTGCCGAGGTAGGCCAGCAGCACGTCCTGGGTGTCGGCCAACTCGAGGAACCCGAGGATCTTGATCACCCCGCGCAGCGCGAGCTCGTCGTCGGCGCTCTTCTTCTTCGCGAGGAACTTCTCGGCCTGCGTCTTCATCACCCGGCGCTCGGCGTCGCTCATGGTGCGCGCCTCCTGTCGCACCGAGAGCGTCACCTTGTTGATCGCCTCCCACGGCTGGCCGCGGAGCCCCTCGAGCGCCAGCTCGAAGCTCTGCCGACCGCCGACTGCGGGGAGCAGCTGCGAGAGCACCGCCCGCACCTCGGGGGTGGCCATCTCGAGGCGGGCGCGGATCTCCGGGAGGGCCTCCTCGCCGAACTCCGCCACTGCCGCGCGGGCCTTCGCCGAGAGTTCCCGCCCGCGGCCCAACGACTCGAACAGCACCGGCAGCCCCTTCAACGCCCGAATGCTGCCCAGGGCCTCCACCGCCGCCTCGGCGTAGGCCTCGACCGGATCCTTCGCCATCTGGATGAGCCGCGAGACGACCGCGGCGTCCTTCACCTTGAGTTCGCCCAGCACCACCGCCGCGGCGATGCGTTTGCGCGGCGACTCGTCGTCCAGCAGCTTCGCGATGCGTTCCAGTGCGTCCATGAGCTCCCCTCGAGAAGAGGTCTCGACGCTATGCCGCGCCCGACCCGAGGTGAATCGCCTCGGTGCCGACGACCACCGGCTGTGGCACCATGCGCGCCATGAAAGCCAACCTCCTCGTCGTCCTCGCGCTGCTCAGCGGCTGCGTGACCCAGAGCACCTACGACGCGCTGAAGACCGAGCGCGACGGCCTCGACCAGACGTTGGGCGACAAGAACAAGGCGCTAGCCGAGCTCGAGGCCCGGCAGCAGCGCCTCACCCGCCGCGGCCAGGAGCTGGAGGCACAGCTCGCCGAGGCGCAGGACAAGATCAAAGACCTCAACGCCCGCGTGGATCGACAGTCGGCCGACATGGCCGCGGTGACCAAGGACAAGAGCCGGCTCCAGGCCTCGGTCGAAGAGATGACCCGCGCCCTGGCCGAGCTCGAACGCCGACGCGCCGAGGCTGAGGGCCGCATCGCCGAGTTCAAGAACCTCCTCTCCCGCTTCCGCGCGCTGATCGACGCCGGGAAGCTCAAGGTGAAGATCGTCGACGGGCGCATGGTGGTGGTGCTGGCCACCGACATCCTCTTCGGCTCGGGCTCGGCCAGCCTCTCGAAGGACGGCAAGGCGGCGATCGTCGAGGTCGGCCAGGTGCTGGCGTCGATCCCCCGGCGGAGCTTCCAGGTCGAAGGTCACACCGACAACGTGCCCATCGCCTCCGCGCAGTACCCCAGCAACTGGGAGCTGGCGGCCGCGCGCGCGATCACCGTGCTCAAGTCGATGGTCGAGGCCGGCCTCCCGGACGAGCGCATCTCGGCGGCGTCCTTCGGCGAGACCCGCCCCGTCGCCTCGAACGACTCGAAGGAGTCGAAGGCCCAGAACCGCCGCATCGAGATCATCATCGTGCCCGACCTCTCACAGCTCCCCGGCTTCGAGGAGCTCAAGGCGCTCGACGCGAAGCAGTGAGCGGCGCGCCGCCGACGGAGCGACTCAGTGCTTCGGCTGCGGCCGACCGAGCTTCTCGAGGATCTGCCACAGGTCCAGCAGGGTGATCTCGTGCTTCGTGCCGCAGAACTGGCACGACACGGCGGTGCTCCCCATGGTGTCGACGATGTCCTGCACCTCGTCGACCCCCAGCACCTCGACCGTGCTCATCGCGCGTTCCTTGCTGCAGTTGCAGGTGAAGCGCACGGGCGTCTCGATCATCGGGGCCACCCCGGGGAACAGCGAGGCGAGCAGCGCGTTGGCCTCCAACGTCTCGAGGCCTTCGACCGCGTCGTGGAACCGGGTCTCGAGATCCGCGGACAGGCGCTTGAGGGCCTCGGGGTCACCGTCGGGCATCGACTGGAGCAGGAGCCCCGCGACCTTCCCCAGCGGGTCGCCCTCGGCCGGTTGCACGGTGATCGCCACCCGCGTGGCGACCTGGTCGGAGGTGGCGAAGTAGTGGTTCAGATCGTCGGCGAAGCGCATCGACACCAGCTCCACCGACGAGCGGTAGTACTCGCCCCCGACGTCGCGCAGCACCGAGAGGAAGCCCGCGTTGCCCAGCGCGGCGCGCCACTGGAACACGCCCGTCGAGAGTTCCAGGTCGAGGTTGGGGTTCTTCACGTAGCCGCGGATCTCCCCGCTCGCGGCCGCGTCGACGAAGAAGCCACCGAGGGGCCCATCACAGGCGAGCTGGAGGTTGATGCGGGTCTCGCCCTTCTGCAGCGAGGCCATCAGCGCGGCCCCCGCGAGGCCCTGGGCGAAGAGCGACGCCGAGGCCGGGTGCATGCGGTGCCGGCGCCGCGCCTCCTGGGCCGCGCCCGACAGGACCGCCACCGACACCTTGAGGTTGCTCTCCTGCAGCAGCGTACGGACGACGGCGTCACCCATGTTCGACTCCCGGCACCACGAAAATGAAACGGGGGCGACAGCCAATGACTGTCGCCCCCGGGCCCTTCACAGACTCAAGGTGAGATCAGGGCAGGCAGATCTCGCCGAAGTTGCCTTCCTGGCAGGAGTAGCCGGCGCGGCACGCCGGCCATGCGCCGCCGTCGGCAAAGACGCCGCCGTCGCTGGTGCAACCCTGGAAGCAGGACCAGTAGATGAGCGGGCCGCGCTGGTCGGAGGTGACCTGCGCGTCGCAGAAGCCGGCCGGGCCACAGAACGAGTCGGTCAGCGCGACGCTGCAGTCCGAGAGGCACAGGCCGCCCGTGGGCCCGCCACCGTCCGGGAAGGAGGTCGCCGAGATGCACTGGCCGGTGTCGGGCGGCCGGCACTCAGTGTCGCCGGTGCACGCACCACCCGCCTGCACGATGCCCGCCGGGCCGGCATCAGCCTCGGGGGAGCCGCCGAAGCCGGGGATACCGCCGTCAGCGCGCGTGGGGTAGCAGGCGCCCTTGGGCGTGGTCATGCTGCCGAAGTTGATGCAGGCGTAGCCGGTGCGGCAATCGGTGTCGGCCGCGCAGCCGTCGAGGCAGATGTTCTCGAGCTCGCCGCTGTTGCCCATGTAGAACTCACACACGTTGGTCGCGCCGCACGCGGTGCTGCCGAGGCAGCGCTTGGTGCAGTAACCGCCCTCGTACGCGTAGGGCTCGGTGCCGACCGAGACCGTCTGCTTCTTGCAGAACGCCTTGATGCCCTGGCTGTTCTCGGTGGCCGAGATGGTCACGCTGGTACAGTCGGTGTCGGCATTGCACGCCGAGCCGATGCCGGTCGAGCCGCCCGCGTCGGGGGTCTCGCAGGTGCCGCCGTTGCACAGCTGGCCCGTAGCGCACTGCACGCAGCGATTGCCGCTGTTGCCGCAGTTGCCGGTGTTGGTCGAGCTGGTCTGGAGCGGGACGCAGGTGCCGCTGGGGAGCCGGCAACCATCGCAGGTCGTGCCGCCGCCACCGCCGGTGCCGCCACCCGTGCCGCCGCCCGTGCCCGTGCCCACGCACTGTGAGGTCGTCGAGTTGCAGGTCGAACCCGAGGCCGCGCAGTCGACACAGGCGTTGCCCGCCGAGCCACACGTGGTGTTGTTGTTGTTGCTCGGCTTCTTGGTGCACGTGCCCTTGGGATCACAGCATCCGTCACAGTTCTGAGGGCCGCACTTGGCAGGGCTACACGAGGGGGCGAAGGCGACCACGAAGCCAACGAGGGCTCCAAGGGTGAGGGCTCTGATGTTCATTCGGGCAAACTCCTACGTCGTGGAATCAGCGCAGACCGGGCTCGGCGCTGGGTGTCATGAAAGGTATTGCGGTGAAAGTGAAAGGCGGCGCTCAAAACAGAAAGCCGACCTCTTCGTCAAGTGCTGTTCCGAAGGGCCGGCCGCGCTTCGCCTCGCTGAAAACTGACCCTACACGGACTCAGAACGGAATGTCATCCGCCGGGGGAGGACCGCCCTGGTCGTCAGGAGGCGCGCTGCCCCCACCGTTGCCGGAATCCGCCGGACCGCGCGAGCCGCCGCCGTCAGCACGGGGCGCTCCGCCACCCGGTGCGCCGCCGAGGAACTGCACGGTGTTGGCGACGACTTCGGTGGTGTACTTCTTCTGGCCGTCCTTGTCGGTCCACTCCCGCGTCTGGAGCCGGCCTTCCACGTAGCACTGACGGCCCTTCTTCAAGTACTCGCCGCAGAGCTCGCCCAGCTTTCCCCAGACGACGATGCGGTGCCACTCGGTGCGTTCCTGCTTCTGCCCGCTGGTCTTGTCGGTCCAGGACTCGCTGGTGGCGATGTTGAAGTTCGCGACCGCCTGACCGCTGGGCGTGAAGCGCACTTCGGGGTCCTTGCCGAGGTTACCGATCAGAATCACCTTGTTGATGCCGCCTGCCATGTCGTCGTCCTTTCGAGAACCGCCCCGTTGCGGGCCGGTTGTTGGTGGAGCGACGCCAATATCACGCAGGTCCGACATGTGGGAACGGACCCGGCAGTTTCGAAATGGTTTCGAGCGGTTACTGATCAGGACGCGCTGATCACCCGCCGGGAGCCGCCCCGATGGTTCCGCTGATGGGCTGTGCAGCGGGCAGCGGCACGGTGACGACGGGCGGCGCACCAGGGGCGCGCGCTTCGGCGATCTTCACCGAGAGCGTGGTCTCGAGGCGCTTCGCAAAGCTCACCATCGACGGGTCGGCCGCGCCCTGAGACTGGCGCAGCACACCCCACAGGGGCGCCTCGGGCTGGGCCGCCTTCACCAGGCCGCGCACCAGGCTGTCGATGACCGGTCCCCGATCGGCCTCGGGCGTCGACTTGAGCGCGAGGAGCAACTCCTGCGGCGCGTCCGTAGCGACCACGGCCAGCTGCTCCGAGAGCCAGGCCGACGAGCGCTCGTCGGCGGCGTCGACGCGCACGAACTCGAAGAGGCGCGAGGCGGCGTCGACGTTGCCGGCCGAAGCGAGCTCCACCAGCGAGGGCAACACCGGGAGATCGAAGCCCGCCTCGAGGGAGGCCTTCTTGATGCGGCCGTAGACGTCGTCGCTGGCCAGCGCGCTGTCGAGGAGCACGCGCACGCTGGCGCCCTCCCGGGGATCGGACTGGTAGAGCGCGTCGGCGATGATCGCCCGCACCGCAGGGTCCTTCTCGCTGCGCCACGCGGTGCGCAAGAGCGCCACGTTGCGCTTCTCGCCCTTCTGGGCCAGCCCGACGTAGGTCTGGAGCCGGGCCTTGAGCTCCTCGAAGGGGCCGACCACGGTGGGCGGGGTCAGCGCGGCGACGGCGGCCGAGGGGCCCCCCAGCGAGCCCGAGGCGGCGACCGCGGCGCCCAGCGCGTCGATGTTCGGCACCACCGTGCCCGCGCGCCCGGGGAAGTCGTTGACCATGATCGAGAAGGCGAAGCGCTCGCCCCCGACCGACTGCACCACGCCCGAGAGCGCCGAGACGGTCTCCAGCGTGCCGGTCTTGGCGCGCAGCCGGCCCACCGCGTCGCTGCCCTCGAAGCGAAACTTGAGGGTGCCGTCTTTACCGGCGATGCCGACCGACGAGATGTACTCGGGCATCACCTGGAAGCGCTCCATCATGTGGCCCAGCAGCTTCGTCACCTGCGCCGCCGAGAAGCGGTTGGCGTCGTTGAGCCCCGACCCGTTCTTCATCACGTAGCTGCCCCGGGCGATGCCCACCTCGCGCTCGAGGAAGTCTTCCACCACGTCGATGCCCTTGGGGTGGCTCCCGGGCACGCCTCGCCCCTCGGCGCCGAGGGTCTTGATCAGCTGCTCGGCCACGAAGTTCGACGAGTGCTTGTTGAGCTTCTTGAGCACGATGTCGAGGGTGTCGCTCTGCGCCTGGTAGAGCAGCTTCTGGGCGTAGGGCACGGTGCCCCCGCGCAGCCGACCCTTCACCTTGAGCCCGCGCTGCACCAGCAGGGCCTTGAGGGTGAAGCCGAAATAGAGCGCGGGCTGATCGATCTTCTTCCACACCGACCACGTCCCCTTGTCGACGGGCACCACCCCCCTGGCCTCGATCTTCTGGCGCACGCGGTCCTTGTCGACCGACGAGCTCACGGTGAAGCGGCGCTGGGTCTTGGTGCCGGTGGTGACCTCGCCTTCGACCACGAAGTAGTCCGACGGCGGCTCGACCTCGATGGTGGCCTTCCCGCCGGCCTGCTCTGCGGGGCGCAGGTAGACGCCCACGGTGTTGGTGTTGAGGGAAAGGGCGCCGGTGGGCGCGAGGTAGGCCTTGTCGCCGTATTCTTGATCGAAGCCCGGCGGGAGCCGCTCACCGTCGAACCACGAGTCGTCGACGACGATGTCCCCCACCTCCTTGAGACCGGCGTGGAGCAGCTCGCTGACCATGCCGTAGAGCCGATCGGTGTTGATGGTCGGGTCGCCGCGCCCGCGGACATAGAGCGTCTTGGCCTTGCCGTCCTTGAACTCGGGGTCGACGAGGAACTCGGTCTCGAAGCGGTACTCGGGCCCCAGCCGGGAGATCGCCGCCGCCGCGGTAAACAGCTTCACGTTCGAGGCGGGGTTGAGCAGCTCCTCGGGATCGCGGGCGAAGACCACCGTGCCGTCATCGAGGCTGCGCACCTGCACCGAGACGCGCGCCGTCTTGAGCGAGGACTTCTCGAGCACCGACTCCATGGTCTTGCGGAGCGCTTCCCGGTCCTGGGCCTTGGGCGTCGCACCGAAGACCAGGGTGGGCACGATGCAGAACAGGATGACGAGTTGGCTGGGACGCATCGGGAAGAGTGGAGTTAACTTCGTTTCGGGGCCGGGCGCGAAGGTCTGGCGCCATTCAGGGAGGGAACACACATGGCAGAGAACATCTCGGTGTCCGACATCATCCCCGCGCGACCGGAGCGGGTGTTTGCAGCGTGGTTGGACCCGGCGGAGCACGGAAAGATGACCGGCGGCCTCGCCACCGACGAGGGGGGCGGTCGATTCACCGCGTGGGACGGGTACATCTCGGGCCGCACCGTGTCTTCCGTGCCACACTCGAAGATCGTCCAGACGTGGCGCTCGACCGAGTTCCCCGAGGGCGCGCCGGACTCGACCCTCACCATTTCCTTCGCGCCGGCGGGCTCGGGCACGAAGGTGACCCTCCAGCACGACACCATCCCGCAGGGCCAGGGGCCGTCGTACCTCGAGGGGTGGCAGGCGCACTACTTCACCCCGATGAAGGCCCACTTCGGGTCGGCGGGCGAGAAGATGCGCGGGGTCGGTGAGAAGATCGGCAACGCGTTCGAGGACGCCACCGAGCAGGTGGAACACGCCGCGGGAGACGCCATCAAAGCCGTCGATCACGCCCGCGCCCGCGCGCGCAAGCAGGCCGTGAAGACGGTGCAGGCCGTCAAGAAGCTCGGCAAGCAGGTCAAGGCGCTCTTCACGCGGAAGAAGAAGGCTGGGAAGCCCGCGGCGAAGAAGGCGGCCCCGGCGCCGAAGAAGAAGGTGGCGGCGGCCAGGAAGAAGCCCGCGCCGAAGAAGGTCGCCCCCAAGGCGAAGCCGAAGCTGGCGGCGAAGAAGAAGCGCTGACGGCGGGCGATTTCGAGGCGAAGGTTTCGGCTGGGCGCTGACGACGGAGACCTTCGCTTCCTGCTACATCGCGCCGCATGATTCGTCGCTCCTGGGTCTTCGCGTGGTGCTGCGCGGCGCTGTGGGCCTGCGCCGGGCCCTCGGGTTGTGCGTGTGGTGGGTTCACGCCGCTGCCCCAGGGCTCCTTCACCGGCACCAAGATGAACACCGCCGGGTCGGCCCGCCTCTCGGCCCAGGGCTTCTCGGCGCTCAACGCCAACGCCTCGACGATCCTCGACACCTTCGCGCCCGGCGGGCAGCTCGTGGTGCCGGTGCCCTGCAGCACCCAGGACGTCGCGCTGGGCCCCCTCTCGCTCACCAAGCTGGCCGTCGCCGACACCGGTGACCTCTACTGCGCGGCCGAGAGCTGTGGCCGCATGGACGGCATCTGCGACGCGCGCGACGTCGGCCACACGGTGACCCTGAACTTCACCGGCCTGACCTTCGCGCCGAAGTCGCCCGATGTACTCGAGGCGAAAGTGACGGCCACGGTGCAGACGGGCCGGCTGCCGATCTCCTCGACGAACAACAGCTTCCTGCTGTGCCTGAGCAACGCCCGAGCGAAGTTCACCGTCGATCTCGACACCGCGCGCGCCCCGCCCGCCTCGACCGAGCTGGCGATCGACATCAAGTTCGCGATCGACACGAAGTGGGACCAGCTCCTCTCACTCGAGGTGTCGAACATCGGCAATACCCAGGCGTGCTCCGGCTCGACCGTGCCCCCCAACTGCATCGATCCCAACGACATGGAGATCCTCAACGAGGGCTGCAGCGCGCTGAACATCGCCAGCCTCTCCGCGGTCAAGTCGCTCCTCATCAACCAGCTCACCGCCTCGCTGAAGACGCAGATCACCAAGGCCCTGTCGGAGGCCAACTGTGCCCCGTGCGGTCCGATGGGCCAGTGCCCCACCGTGGGGACCGCGACCTCGACCTGCGAGATCGACGCCGGCGTCTGCCGCGACACGATGACCGACAAGTGTGTGCCGGCGCTGATCGGGCTCGAGGGCCGGCTCGAGGTGGGCCAGGCCCTGGGCGCGCTCGGCGCTCCGGTCGACTCGGCCATCGAGCTCTCCCTGGGCGCCGGAGGCAGCGCGGCGGCCACCACCACGGGGTTGACCGTGGGCCTGCGCGGAGGCGCGAAGGAGATCGCCGTCGCCAGCTGTGTCGCCCCGCTCACGCGGCCAGCGCCGATGATGCTGCCGCTGCCCGACTTCGATCTCGACGCCCCCGCCCCCTTCGACGTCGGGCTCTCGGTCTCGGGCCAGATGATCAGCGAGATCCTGTTCCGGGCGCAGCAGTCGGGCGCGCTGTGCCTCGAGCTGGGCACCGACACCGTCAGCGCGCTCGAGTCGGGCCTGCTGTCCACGCTGCTGCCCTCGCTGGGCTTGTTGACCGACGGCAAGAACGTGCCGTTGCGCGTGGTGATTCGCCCGGTGCACCCGCCGACCGCGGTGGTGGGCGAAGGCACCGTGGACGCCGACGGCAAGCCCCTCGCCCCTCTCCTCCGGCTCGACTGGCGCGGGCTGGAGATCGACGTGTACGCGCTCCTCGATGATCGCCTCGCGCGCCTGTTCACCGTTTCGGCCGACCTCTCGCTGCCGCTGGGCCTGACGCTCGACGGCTGCTCGGGCGTGACCCCGGTGGTGGGCAGCCTGATGGGCGCGGTGACGAACGTGAGCGTCAAGAACTCCGAGACGCTCGCCGAGCCGCTCACCGTGCTGCAGAACCTGGTGCCCTCGCTGCTCACCCTCGCCGAGCCGTCGCTCGCGCAGGGCCTCACTGCGTTCACCATTCCCGCCTTCAGCGGGTTCCAGCTCAAGCTGCTCGGGGCGCGCGGTCTGGGCCACGTCACCGGCACGACGACCTACAACCACGTCGGCCTCTACGCGCAGCTGCTCTCGGGCGGGCAGATGTGCAAGGCGAAGGCGAAGCAGCTCTCCTCGGAGCTGGTGCGCTCGGCCGTGAAGTCGCAAGACGCGGCGTCGCTCGAGGCGATGGTCGGCCGTCGCTACTCGTGGCGCGTCGACGGCGGGCTGTGGTCGACGTGGCAGGAGCCCAACTCGATGGGCCGGCTCGAGTTGCAGCACCCGCGGCTGCTGCTCGGCGGGGACCACGTCATCGAGGTCCGCACCGAGGCCGGTGAAGTGCAGCAGGTCGTCGTTCGCTGATCAGGGAGCGGGCGGTCAGTCCGCCGGCACCGGGTCGGCGGCGTACGGTGGCGAGAAGCGACGCGACGCCGCGCCGGTCAGCGGCCTCAGCGGAGCGAGGCGATGGCGGCCCGGTAGTCGCTCGACTTGAAGACGGCGTTCCCCGCCACGAGCACGTTGGCGCCCGCCGCGACGACCTGCTTGGCGGTGGTGGCGTTGATGCCGCCGTCGACCTCGATGTCCACCTGGAGCCCCCGCGCATCGAGCATCGCCCGCAGCCGCCGCACCTTCTCGATCGTCGCGGGAATGAAGGCCTGCCCACCGAACCCCGGGTTCACCGACATCAGCAACACCTGCGTCACCTCCCCGAGGACTTCCTCGATGACGCTGAGCGACGTCGAGGGGTTCAGCACCACCGAGGGCTTCGCGCCCGCCGAGCGGATCTGTTGGAGCGTGCGGTGGAGGTGCGGGCAGGCCTCCTGGTGCACGGTGATGATGCTCGCCCCGGCCTTCACGAAGTCGTCGATGTACTTCTCGGGCTCGACCATCATCAGGTGCACGTCGAGGGGCAGCGCGGTCGCTCGCCGGACGGCCTCGATCACCACCGGGCCGATGGTGATGTTGGGCACGAAGCGCCCGTCCATCACGTCGATGTGCACGTAGTCGGCGCCGGCGGCCTCGACGGCGCGGACCTCATCCCCCAGCCGGCCGAAGTCGGCCGAGAGGATCGACGGAGCGACTCGCACGCGGTTCGTCATGCTTGGCGTGGTACCTCGACGAGGCGCGCGGTGCACCATTGTTTGGGTGGTTGCGGGAGCCCCCCGTTGGGAGGAACATCCCGCCACCTTGGACCACGACCTGGATGAGAAGACCTCGCCGTCGATGTCGCCGCTCAAGCAGGCGCTGCGCCGCGTCGACAAGCTGCAGGCGATCCTCGAGGTGGCCAAGGCGATGGCCGCGGCGCATAGCCTCGACGAGCTGCTGCCGCTGATCCTCCGCGAGGCCGCGCGCGTCGTCGAAGCCGACCGCTGCTCGCTCTTCATCCTCGATCGCCAGCGTAACGAGCTCTGGAGCCGGGTCGCCCAGGGCGCCAAGCAGGAGATCCGCGTGCCGCTGGGCCAGGGCATCGCCGGCTCGGTCGCGATGAGCGGCGAGGTAGTGAACCTCCTCGACGCCTACGAAGACCCGCGATTCCAGCGCGACTGGGACGTCAAGACGAACTACCGCACCAAGAGCGTGCTCTGCGTGCCCATGCGCGACACCCACGGCGAAGTGACGGGCGTCATCCAGGCCCTCAACGCCGTCGGCGGCAGCTTCGACGACGAAGACGTCGAACTGCTCATCGCCCTCGGCGGCCAGGCCGCGCAGGCGATCGAGAACGCCATGCTCCACGAGGAGATCAGCCGGCTCTTCGAGGGCTTCGTGCAGGCCTCGGTGATGGCGATCGAGTCGCGAGACCCGACCACGGCCGGTCACTCGGGCCGGGTGGCCTCGCTCACCGTCGCGCTCGCCCAGGCGTCGGAGCAGTCGACCTCCGGCCTGTACCGCGACCTGCGCTTCACCTCGGAGCAGATCCAGGAGATCCGCTACGCGTCGCTGCTCCACGACTTCGGCAAGATCGGCGTCCGCGAGCCGGTGCTGGTCAAGGCCGACAAGCTGTACCCGCACGAGCTCGAGCTGCTCAAGCAGCGCATCGAGCTGGCGCGCAAAGATCGCCAGCTGGCCTCGATGGTCCGCCGGCTCGACGCAGTGAAGCTGCGCGGCGAGCGGGCGATCGACGAGATCGACGCCGAAGAGAATGAGCGGCTCGCGCGGGAGCTCAAGGAGGTCGACGACGCGTTGGAGTTCGTCCTCCAGTGCAACCGCCCCACCGTGCTGGCCCAGGGCGGCTTCGAGCGGCTGAGCGGGTTGAGCGGCCTGGCCTTCAACGACTCGCGCGAGCGGCCGCAGATGCTGTTGACCCCCAACGACGTGCAGGTGCTCTCGATTCCGCGCGGCTCGTTGTCCCCGACCGAGCGCCGGGAGATCGAG